>JAGANI010000054.1 GCA_017624285.1 Clostridia bacterium | reverse complement strand
TTTCATAAATCCTCCGTTTGTTTTTTGGTTGCAACTGGCAGGTCGCAACTTTTATTATACACAAACGGAGGATTTTACTCAACGGTAAACCTTTACTGGACCCCCAGACTATCTGGGGGTTTATTGTTTACACAACAAAAAGCCAAAGCGTAAGCCTTGGCTTTTTTTGATTGAAATTTTTATTCAGATAAGTCTTCTATCGTAAAGTTGGTAAGCGACCAAGGATCGGTATTATCGAAAGCGTAATGAACAAAGAACTCTTGTAAATTTGTCATTACACCAGGTTCGCTAGCGGTTGAAACCGTTGCTAATACCGTGTCGTTGTCGCCATCGTATAACGAAAGCACGCCAGCGTTATAGATTAAATAGAAGTTTTTAGAAATCTGTCCACTATAGCCACTAATATTAGTTGCTTCACTAGTAAAGAGGGGGTTTTTAAACACGAAACTCGTTCCCCAAGTTAAGATTTGCGCTTTTAACTGGCTACCGTTAGAAGCGATAAAGGTAAATTCTACCCATTGTTTAACGTCCGCCGCTATCCTACCGTTATAGGTAAAGGAAATTTTAAGATTATTGCTAAGAGGAATATTCCTATTAAAATGAACCCTAGAATAATAATCCGATGAAGTAAGCGTATAGCCGTTTTCTTCGCTGTAAGAAAGTTTGAAGTCTTTTTCGAAATAATCAACAATGTCTTCAGCTAAAACAACGTCTACCGAAGTAGTATCGTCTTCTACTAAGATAGTTGCTGGTAAGAAACCTTCAATATTTACGATATAATCGCTAGAAACTAAACTTACTACGTTATCGCCAGAGCCAATATTAAACTCCGTATTAATTAAGCCTTGCAACGTAACTTTTTTACCTGCTAACGATAAACTACTACCATCAAACGCCTTGCCAACTACGTTTATAGTTACGTCTTTATAGCGTACGTTTTTGGTGTAAACTTTTACGTCGTAAGCATCAATATTTGCATCTAAATGGCTAATAGATAATTTTGCCACGCCTTTATCTAAAGTAAAATCAACCTCGTTGCCGTTTACGGTTATTTTTGTAATTACGTTTTCGCCAACATCGGCAGATTTAGGCGTTGCTAAAACTTCAACTTTCTCACCTAAACCGATTTTTTCTTTAGAAATTGTTACGTTACTATCACCGGAAGAAGAAACTAAAACGTCTGCCGATGAATATTTACTAATTGCATCACCCGTAACAACTTTGAAATTTTCAAACCAAACTTCACCCTTGTTATCGGTTATAATTACAACCATTTCGGACGGAGTACCGTTTACGTTATAAGAAGAAATATATTTAAGTTTGCCGTTAGCCTTTTCGTAAAGGGTTACAGTTTTGCCATCGTAAATTTGGTATAAATTAATCTTTAAGAAGTAATTACCGGCTTCGTTAACTTCTTCAGCTACAGTAGCGTCGTAAGTTTTAACTTCTTGATTAATGTTTTTGATGATGATTTTTTGATTACTGGACCAAGAGCCAAAATTGAAGAAAGCCGTTTCCATTTCACCACTTGATTTTTTAAAACGAAGTGATGCGAAAATCTCCCTACCGACTTGAATTTTTAGCGTGTAATCCATTACAACGGGCTTGCTAAAGTCAATATCGAACGCGCCACGTTCGCCATCAGCATAACTGTTGATTTTAAATCCGATTTCGTTAAAGCCAAAGGTTTGACCGCTTATAGCAGCATCGTGAACAACTAAATGGTCATCATAACGCTTAAACAATTTTTTGTTTAAAAGTATATCATATTCGTCTAAACCTTGGGATACGTCTATCGTGGTTTCGCCGTAAGACTGTGTTTTAACAACGTAACTGCCGTCAGGTAGGGTAATTAAAACTTCACCACTTTGCACTACGCCTGAGTAATTATTGCCGTCGCCGTCAACTAGTGCGATTGCTTCGCCATCGGTAACAGCTTCGTACACACCACCAGGATAACCAGCTTTTAATTTAAAGCTACGCAACTCACCCTCTACTTGCTTAAACGAAATTTTAATATCGAGTGAGAAAATCGCTTTACTATCAAACGTTACTAAGGGGTAATCGTACGAAACACCGTTGATAATAAACTCGTCAACCATATAACCTGCTTCGGGGAGTGCGCGCACGCTTACACCAGAACCAAACGTACCAGTAACCTCTACCGTGCCGTTTTGTAGTTCTTCGCCATCGTTAATATTAACTAATGGTTGACTATTTTCATTTACGTAACCAGCGCTAGAAAATCTATGCCATGTTTGGGGGTTTTCCCATTTATAACCTGGGAAAAACGTTTTAGACGTAGATACCCAAGCGTTTCTGCCACCAGTTTCACTGTTAACGTTGATGATTGCCGCGTCTAGACAAACGGTTTCACAAGGTTTGCCGTCTTCGGTTAAATGTTCCCACGGAAACATAACTTCCATACAAAAACCATTATTTGTGGGTTTATTTAGCTCGCCGTCAATCGTCACAGCCCTATCTACAAAGATATAAAAATTGTGGTAACCATATCCAAGCGTACCTGGTGATAAATATTTTTTAGAATCCTGCGCGCCACCTACGTCAATGGGGACTTCAAACGAGCCTTCCTTTATATCGGTCATACTGCCTTTTGCAAAATAAAGCTCTAAACCACTGTTTTGATTAGCTACGCGGTAAGGGTTAAAATATACCGCTGCGCCAGTAACTTTAAAGTATACTACGAAACCTTCTTCCGCATAATATGAAGACGTTTCAAAATCGTGCATAACACCGCCAACTTCAAGCGAGCCAATAAACTTATTTTGGTTTTGCCAAATATCTTCGTCTATGTTGCCGTCAAGCGTAATACCAGAGTAATTATTATACTTTGGCGTATAAACGTAATCGTCGATGGTTACTGACGGGGTGTCGTAAATAGTTTCAGGCGGGTTTTGTTTAACGCAACCTACGGTAAAAAATAGCGACGATACAGCTAAAAGGGTTATTAATAATATCTTAATTTTACTTAATGCTTTCATTATTACTTACCCCCTTTTAAGAATTTAATGGCTTGCCCAAAACGTAAATTTCGGATATAGCCGTTATGCCTGAATAACCTGAAGCCGCATTAACGTTGTTTACGGTTATACGGATTTCATTAACTTTAAGTTCGTTAAACACTGCCACTGCCGAACCACCTGCGCGCATACGCTCGCCAATGGTTTGTTCGTTCATATTCCAATCAAACTCAAGATTTTTAATTACTGCCGTACCTTGTACACCGTCTTTAATAAAATCCATTTCGATACGATTTACGTCTAAGAAAGATTTATAATAATCCCTACTGTTATAGACCATAATCGCGGTAATATCACGATAACTATCAAACGTTAAAGTTATTACGGCTTGATCAGAAGTAAACTCAAATTCCTTAACGTGTGGCGCTAACATATTAGGTAAAGTAACGATGATATCGTCGTTTAATAGTTTAGCGTCGTTATACGCTTTTTGACCGTCAACTTCGGCTACGACTGAAACGCTTGCTTCGTCAGAAATTATATCGTAGTCGGTTGAGCCATTGTCGTAGAATAACGGCTGTAAGTTACTAGTAGGACCGTTAGCGTATAATACCGTCATACCCAAATCGTTTTTAACCCATCTAAGCCTATCGGTTGCGGGATGACGATTGTGAATGTTATCCGTTAAAGCAACGTGACGGTGGTAAACGATTAAAAGCTCATCCCCCACTTGAACGATACTGTGATGCCCTACGCCCGTAATTACGTCGGATACCGTGCCGTTATCAACGCCTAAAACCAAACCGCCTTCGTCAGCATCTAACTTTCTAAACGGGCCAACAGGTGAATACCCTACTAACTGAATAACGCAGTAAGTATTATTTGGATAACTACCCGAAGAAACGGTTAAATAATATAAACCTGTATCGGGGTTATAAGTCATAACAGGGCCTTCGTTCATAGCGATGTTGTCAAGGTCGATTGAGATTTTTTGTTGATGATACTCTTTTGTTTCCTTAAAGCCGTCTTTATATAAACTATGGTCGAATTCAGAAGCTATTTCGTTATAAGCAACGGCAGCTGCTTCAGAAGTAAATGCAAAGAACGACCTAGTTAATCTAGTTGCCGTAGAATAATCTAACTGAGACCAGTCGTTATCGAGCGTTTTAATAACGTAAATATAGTTACCTGCAAAAAGATTGACACCGTCATCGTCGAAAATCGTTTGATTGCCAAACCCTGAACGTGCAAAGTAAAAATACTTATCCCCACTAACGGGGTCTACAAAACAATGGGAGTCGAGCAATCTAACACCACCGGCGCCTTCATCAACAACCATATATTTAGCGCTTTCGGGGATATAAGTACCATCTACCGTTTGACCAGCAAACTCTCTATTTTCCCATTGAAAAGAAAGCGCTGCCCTAAACGCTGCAACGTTAAACCATACGTCGTCGTTAGTAACTTCGCCACCACGTCTACCGTGGTAAGAAACTTCCGCCAAGTCTTTATCTTTATATTCGGTATACTGTTTAAAATTTTCAGCCTCAGCGTAGTTAACGCCACCGATAACAGCGCCCTTCTCGACACCGTTATACATTTGGTATGGGCCGTACGGAGACGTAGATACCGCCATACCGATAATCGGTTGGTTATCAGTAGTATCTAAGTAATAGCTGTAAGTCGCGTTTATACCTGCAGTATAGGTCATAAAGTATACGCCTTGACCCATATGGTCGTCCTCTAAACCGTAGTCCTCTGGCAAAGCGTCTTTATCGTAAACTACTTCTGGCGCCCAGCAAAGACTTGCTTCCCATGCACCGGTAGGCCAAACGTAAGAGCCGTAATATTTTTCCCAGCTGACGCAATCTTTACTAGCAAAGCAATTATAAACGCCTACACCAGTCGTACCCCAACAAAAATACTTGCCGTAGTTTTCCGTATCGGTTGCGTCGTCGCAATATAATACGAAGGTGTCAGCGCCCGTCGGCAATAATTTATTGCGATAAAATAAATTTTTGTTGTAAACTTCGGTAGACTCCGCTTTAATATCGGGGTCGTAAACACCGATTTCGTTACTGTAAGTCTCGCCTTCTACAAGTTCGATTTCAGGTGGAACGGTTACTACGATAGGGGGGCTATCAACCGTTTTACAGCCTGAAAAAGCAATCGTAAATAGCAAAACTGCTACGATTAATTTTAAGACTTTTTTCATAAATCCTCCTTAAAGTTTACGTATGATTATATTTTATAAAACGCCTTTTGTAAATATAGATTTTTATAAAATGCCATAAAAATAACTATAAAAACGTTAGATATTAATATTATAAATTTTTTTAATAAAAATTTCAATAGTTTTTAAAATTTAGTTTGTTTTACGACTATATACCCGTAATGCTAACGTAAGATTATAGCCCACTTTATACAATACGTCTTATTATATTATAAATAAAAAAAATATCGTTTACAATGTATAAAACGCTTTTTGTTTTGTACAAAACAACTATAAATAAAAAACGGTGGTAAACTTACCACCGTCTTTTTATTAAATTGACTCTATTTTAAGGTTAGTAATCTTCCAATCGCTAGCGTTATCGTAGCCGTAGAAGATACTAATTTTAGAAAAGTTTTGTAACGCACCACCGTTTTTAGACTCGTTAGTCGTAAAGATAGGATTAACAAGGTCGTTTGCGTAATAAACGCTAAGCACACCGTCAATAAGCGTTATAACAAAGTCGTTAGAGTAATCGCAAGTTTCTGTACATATAATTTGCCACGTGTTTGCGTGGACGTTTTTAAACCTAAACGTAGCGCCCCAAGTTAAAAGTTGAACTTCTATAACGTTGTCGGTATCGTTATAAAAACAAATAGACGTCCATTGTTGTACGTTTGAATCCACCCTGCCCGAATACGTTAACGATACTTTAACGTTGCCGGTTTCAGGTACGGTTTCTAAATCCATCCAAGAGTTTTTTATGCTAGACGTATAATAATAACCGTCTGTTTCGCTATAACCGTAAGTAAAATTTTGGTTAGGCGTAAAGATGTTTTGCGCTAATACGACGTTTAAGTTTGTATCGCCCGAAACCTTAATTGATACGGGCAAATAGCCTTCTAATAAAAGTTGATAGTCGCCGTCAGGCAAGTTAATAGTGTTAGAATCTTCAACGATAAAGCTATTAGCGTATTCACCGGTTAAGTAAACCGTCTTGCCTAAAACGTTAGCCGTTTGACCACTATATAGTTTAGCGGTTAAATTTATAGTAACGTTTCTTAGTAATAAATTTTCAGTTATAACGGTTACTTGATAACTAGTGCTATCCGACGCGTGTGTGAATAAAACGCGATATACGTCGTCTACGATTTCATACTCGACCGGCTTACCGTTAACTAAAACGTTTTTAATTACGTTAGTGCCTACTTCGGCAATTTTTGGTACGACTGTAATTGTAACCGTATCGCCAAAACCAACTTCGCTTGCGCTTAAAGTTACGTCGCTTTCGCCAGTATCACCTACGGATACGGTAGCCGTTTTGTAAAGCGAAGCGTTATCGCCGTCGTATATTTGAACGTCGCTTAAGATGACTTCACCCTGATAATCGGTAATGGTAGCGTAACATTCAACTAAAGGTCTATCGCTAACGAACTTACCGTATAAAACGTAACCGTCGTCGGTTGCACGGTACACTTCTAACGTGTTACCGTTAATAACTTGCACCAACCTAACTTCGATATAATTTTTACCGTTTTCGCTAATAATAGTAGTATTTGAAGAATTTAACGTTTCTAGAGTTGTGCCGTCAGCGTGCTTGATATAAAGCGCTTGCGCACCCGTCCACGACCCAATGTTTATATAATTACCAAAATTCCACGACCAGCTATCTTTAAACCTTACGGAGAAGAATATCGGATTGCCGAGCTGAACTTTAATTTTTTGGTCGATAACGACTTTATTAGAAAAATCAACGTTATACTTAGCAAAATATATGTTATCTTGAGGTACGCCCACTTGATTAAAAATAAGCGTTGCGCCGGTATCTAAGGTTTCGTCCACGGTAACGTTGTTGTAAGAAACGAAGGTGTTTGAGCGGAAACTTACTTGATATACGGTATCGTCCGTAATGGTAACTAAAAGCGGGTTAAACCCTTGCGCTATAAAAGTGTAATCCCCATTAGGAACGTTTACTTCCCACTCGCCGTTATCCCCAACGAAGCCCGTGTATAAATCGCCATCGGCATTTTTAAGCGTTACCGCCGTGCCTGATTGAATAACTTGTTCACAATAGGCAAAGCCTTTGTTTATGGTAATATTTCTCTTTTCGCCTTCAATAGGTAAAAATTCAACGTGAATATCTAATACGGGCAACGAGTTTTTATCAAAGTTTACTTTAGCAACGTCGTAGCTTACGTCGTTTATTGTAAGCGCGCTCATCCTATAACCTTCAGATGGATTAGCTTTTACAAAATATCCCTCTTTAACGCTACCTACAACTTCTATCTGACCGTTAGATAAAGCGTTGCCGTCGTTAACCGTATACACGGGTGTTTTGGAACTATCAAAAAATCCGTCTTTAGTAAAGGTAAACCAAGTTTTAGGACTGCTAAACGACCAACCGGGGATTACTTCCCTACCGATAGAAACCCAAGCGTTTCTATCGCCAACGTAACTATTTACGTCGATAATGGCAGCGTCAAGATTTACGTACGGTATAGGTTTGCTGATAGAATTTACACACTCCCAAGCGACCATCATTTCCATAGTATAGCCATCGCTATTTACAGTGTTTACTTGACCACTGACGGTTATGCCAAGCTGAACGTCCGCACCAAAAGTAATATACGCCGTGTTGAAAAATAGATAGGGATCTACGTTGTTGCCGACGTCGGTTGAAATTTGCCAAGCCTTTTTGTTGATATGCTCCGTACCACCGGGGGCAACGTAAAACTCTAACCCACTGTTGTGGTTGGTATATCTACTAGGGTTGTAATATACTGGAGAGCCTTCTACGTTAGCGCCGATAATTATGCCGTGTTCGGTATAGTAAGAAGTTAAACTTACGTAATAATCAACGCCACCGACTTTAAGGGTGATTTCACCAACTTCTTGATCAGCCCAAACGGCTTCATCCATGACCCCGTCTAGGGTGATTTCACCAAAAACAGGGGGTTTCTCTTCATAAGGTGTATAATCGTCAAGGGTAACTTCTGGCGTAAAATAAATAGGGTCTGGTTCTTTACAACCTGTAAAAGAGATTGCTGCCCCAAAAAGGAATAAACTTATTAATAAAATTCTAATTTTATTTAATGACTTCATTTACTATACCCCCCCTTTACGCATTTATAGGTTTACCTAAAACGTAAACCTCGGACACGGCAACTATGCCGGCATAGCCCTCTATCATGTTGGGGTTTTCGATAGTGATACGGATTTCATTAACTTTAAGTTCGTTAAACACGGCTATTGCAGAGCCTCCTGCACGCATTGCGTCGCCAACTTCTTGTAAATTCATATCCCAATCAAATTTTAAATTATTGATATAAGCAGTGCCTTCGATACCGTCTTTAATAAAATCCATTTCGATGCGTTTTACGTCTAAAAACGCTTTGTAAAAATCCCTGCTATTATAAACCATAATCGCAGTAATATCACGATAACTATCAAACTTAAGGGTTATGGTTACTTCTAAAGCAGTAGACTCAAATTCCTTAATATGCGATTCAAGCCTATCGTCCATCGTAGCAATAACGCCGTCGTTTATATATTTAGCGTCGTTATACGCCTTTTGCCCGTTAACCATAGCAACTGCGCTTGCCGTTGCATCGCCAGAGATTATATCGTACTCGGTTGAACCGTTACCGTAAAATAACGGTTGAAGATTACTTGTAGGGCCGTTTGCACGCATAACCGTCATGCCTAAATCGTTTTTAACCCAAACGATTCTGTCCGTAGCGGGGTGACGGATATGAATATTCGTTTTTAAATCTTGATGACGGTGATATATAATTAACAAATCATCACCAGCAGGCGCAAAAGAGTGATGCCCAACACCTGTAATAAGGTCGTTAACGCCACCAAGTTGCACGCTTAACACCATACCGCCTTCGTCAGCGTCTAACTTCCTAAACGGGCCCATAGGGCTATAACCTACTAACTGAATAACACAGTAAGTATTTTGTGGATAACTACCAGACGATACCGTAAGATAATATAAACCCGTATCTTTGTTGTAATAAACGAAAGGACCTTCGTTCATAGCGATATCGTTACCAATAATATCAATTTGCACTTTTTGTACTTGATGCGTGACGGTTTCTTTAAACCCGTCTTTAAAAGAACTTGCATTAAAGTTACCAGCATCCTCGTTATAAGCGATTGCGGCTTCTGCTGAAACGAAGTTATAATACGGACGCGTAACCCTAGTTATGGTGGAATAATCTAACTGCGCCCAATCGTTATCGAGCGTTTTAATAACGTAGCTTGAAAACCCTGGGAATAAATTTTCGTCATTATCGTCGGTAATATAAACGCTACTTCTATGCGCAACGTAAAAATATTTATCTTTCGTTACGGGGTCAACGAAGGGATGGGCATCTAAGCAACCAAAACTTAAATAGCCTTCGTCGGTTAACATATATTTAGCGGCTTCGTTTACGAGCGTGCCGTTGACAACCTCGCCAGCGCTATCTTTATTTTCCCATTGGAAGGTTAAAGATGCGCGCGCTGCGGCAAAGTTAAACCATTGGTCGTCGTTGGTAACTTGACCATCACGTCTGCCGTGGTAAGTAACTTCTGATAAATCTTGTTCAGCATAATCGGTATAAAGTTTAAAATTTTCTGCCTCGGCGTAATTGACACCGTCAATCGTAGCGCCTAATTCTACCCCGTTCCACATCGTGTAAGGGCCGTAAGGCGATGCCGAAACTGCCAAACCGATAGTAGTATGCCCACCTGCGCGACTGGTTTCGTAATTATACGTTAAAGACGGGCCAGCAGTATAAAACATAAAATACGTACCCGTACCTATACCGTCGTCATCAATACCGTAATCGGTAGGGATAGCGTCTTTATCCCAAATAATTTCCGGAGCAAAGGGATATGCGCCTTCCCAACCGTCGTCCGGCCAAACGTAAGAACCGTACTTCCACTTCCAACTAACGCAGTCGTCGCTATACATACAACTATAAGAGTTGTTTCCGTTTGTACCAAAGCAAAAATACGTACCGAAGTTTTCGGTATCGGTTTCGTCGTTACAATAAAATACACCGGGGTCAGCGGTATAAGGCAATAAACCGTTACGATAAAAAAGCGACTTGTTGTAAACTTCTGTAGACTCGGTTTTAACAGTATTATCATACACGCCGATTTCATTACTATAGCCTGTGCCTTCGATAAGCTCAATCTCTGGGCGAAGCGTTATAACTTCGGGATCAGGCTGACAACCGGTAGCAAAAAGCGTAACAAAAAAACAGCAAGCCAGTATTAAGCTACATAACTTTTTCATAATTTCTCCTTTTATCATTTTTATTAAAAATAAGTGTAAAAATCACTTTTTGTTAAAACTAAGCCTTAAAGTAATTATATATCAATTTTTTTGCTAAATTCTTGCTATTTTTTAAATAAAAATAATGATTTTTTAAAATTTGTAAAAATTTACGTTGTTTCCCAAGTTTTATTTATAAAAACAACAAAATTTGTTTTTTATAATTTTATTTTACTAGATAATAAATAAAAAGTCCTTGCATATTTTAGCGTAAATTTAGCAGATTTTATCTATATGCAAAGATTTTGCCGTTAAAATTTGAATTTATCAACCATTTCTTTTTTTATTATAACCTTTGTTTTTGCGCAATACAATATCAGTATTTTATAAAAATCATATCATTTTTTTGTAAAAATCGGTAAATTAAATAAAAATATGTTAATATTTTAGTTTTACTTGACTAATTTATTAATGTAAATTACAATAAAAAAGTAAAAACGATTAAGGTTAAAATTATGAACAAAAAATATCATTTTGGCAATTCTTATCTATCTAACCCCGTACGCGCTAAAGAGCATACTTACGTTTACCAAGCAGGGCTTTTGTATTTAGAAGGCGACGGCTACGTAGATACGCATATCCAACCTAATTTAATTGAACTAACTTCCGTCGTTGGTGGCAACGGTTACGTTTATACAAACGGCGTAGCAACCCCCGTTAAGCGTGGGGATATTTATATATCCTTTCCACAAGATTTGCATAAAATTACGTCGGTAAGCGACCCTGCGCTTCAGTATGAGTATATTTCGTTTAACACGACTAACCCTACCCTTAAAGAAGCGCTTGACGAACTTACCGTTAGGTTTGCTAATCCCGAAAACAGAGTTTTTACCGACGACCAGTTAACTGCGTTAATTAGCGTTGCCGTGGCTGAAGTTTCAGGCAGGGGTAAGTATTTTGAAGAGTATATCGATAGTTTAATAAACCAAATTATAGTAAAAATTATACGTGGTTTAGATAAGTGGAATCCATTATCGCTTGCCCCAAATAACGAACAGCAACTTTGCTACTACGTGATGAACTATATCGACACCCACGTTTTTACACTTAAAAATATAAGTTCGCTTGCTAAAGTAACTAATTATAATTACAGTTACCTATCTAACTTATTTAAAAAGACGACCGGTATAAGTATTAACGATTACTATAAAACTAAGCGTATGGAAAAGGCTAAACACTTAGTAGAGTGCAAGCTTAAACTTACCGAAATAGCCGAAACGTTTAATTACTCGTCCGTGTATGCGTTTTCTAAAGCGTATAAAGCCCATTTTGGGCATAGCCCTATTGCCGATAGAAAGGCTATAAAAAACAAATAATTATACCAAAATACTAAAAACGACGCATAACGGTATGCGTCGTTTATTATTTTGTATAAATTTTACATAAAAATACGGAGGGCAAAAACCTCCGTAAATTTTATTTTTTATTTCTGTTAACAAAAGCCGTTATCTTTTCGATAGCGATTTGTAAATTACGCATTGAGTACGCATAAGAACATCTTATACAATACTTACCGCTTTCGCCAAAAGCAGACCCCGGCACTACTGCAACCTTTTCTTCTTTAAGGAGTTTTTCAGCAAATTCTTCACCAGTCATACCGGTAGACTCAACGCTGGGGAATATGTAAAAAGCGCCTTTAGGCTCAAAACAAGTAAACCCTA
The DNA here is from genome assembly GCA_017624285.1 of Clostridia bacterium. Classification (GTDB taxonomy): domain Bacteria; phylum Bacillota; class Clostridia; order Christensenellales; family Borkfalkiaceae; genus UBA11475. The sequence continues at coordinate 50,775 of JAGANI010000054.1, read as the reverse complement.
ACTTTTTAAATGAGTTGTACATAAATCTGCGACGCTTATCATACTCTGCGCGCATATATTCCACCGTTTGGTAGCCGTCCTTTTTACCATCGACAAGCGCGGTAAGCGCAGCGTATTGTGAAAATATCGGAGCGCAAATTATAGCGTACTGATGTATTTTAAGTAACGCATCTAAAATTTCCTGCGGGGCGCATACAAAACCAACACGCCAACCCGTCATAGCGAAACTTTTTGAAAACCCACTTATAAGCACTACCCTACCGTTAAGTTCACTAAAACTTGCGATAGACTTAAATTTACCACCGTAAGAAAGTTCAGCATAAATTTCATCGGCAATAACTAATAAATCGTGTTTTAAAATCACGGGTATAATTGCTTTGATATATTCTTCCTCCATAATACCACCGGTTGGATTGTTTGGATATGGGAAGATTATCGCTTTAGTTTTATCAGTAATAACGCTTTCTAACGCATCGGGGGTAAGTTTAAAGCCGTTATCTATTTTACAAGGTACCAAAACCGGCTTACCACCGGCAAGCGTAACGCACGGCCCGTAAGAAACGTAACTGGGGTCTGGAATTAAAACCTCGTCATCACGATCGACTACGGCGCGCAAAGTTACGTCGATAGCCTCGCTAGCGCCAACGGTAACTACCGTCTGCTCAGGCGAAAAATCCACGTTAAATCTATGTTTTAAGTAATATGAAATTTCTTTGCGAAGTTCAGGTAAACCTTTATTAGAAGTGTACTGGGTATAGCCTTTTTTAATAGTAGATATACCGGCTTCACGCACTTCCCACGGGGTGATAAAATCAGGCTCGCCAACACCGAGAGAGATGATATCCTTCTCTTTAGCGACGATGTCGAAAAACTTTCTTATCCCGCTGGGTTTAAGTTCGCTTGCAAGTGAACTAACGAATTTTCTCATTATACAACCAACTGCCTTTCAATCGTTTCTCTTTTACAAATTTGACCTTCTATCTTATACTTTTTGAGAACAAAGTGTGTTTGAACGCCTACGATACCGTCGATAACGCCCAACTTTTCCGACACGAATTTAGCAATTTCCGAGATGTTTTTACCTAAAACGAAAACCGCCAAATCGAAGCCACCCGACATAAGATATAAACTTTTAACTTCGTTAAAATGATATAATTCTTCAGCAAAGGCGTCAAAGCCCTTTAACTTTTGTGGTACGACTTTAACCTCGATAAGCGCTTCAACAGCGTCTTCATTAATTACGTCGGTATTTACGATTGCTGAGTATTTAACGATAACACCCTTATCCTCAAGGTCAGCGATAGTTTTTTCAACTTCCGCCTTATCGATACCAGTCATAACCGAAATTGTTTCGGCATCATAACGCGCGTTTTCTTGTAAAAGGTCTATAATCTTTTTGGCTGAATTTTCCATAAAAGCCACTCCTTAATAAAATACGCTGTTTTTAACAAAAACAGTCTTTTTTGCTTATTTATATATAAAATGTAAGCAAATGCTTATTGTTATTGTAATAGCACGGTTAAAATTTGTCAACCTATTTGTTGATTTTAATTTGAGTTTGTGCTACAATTTACTAAAAATTAACGCTATTAACGTAAAAAACAGGGGGTTTTATGGTAAAAATTTGGGCAAAAGTCATGGTTAAGGACAAAATTATTAAAAGTTACGTTTTCACCAAGGATGAAGACATGGATTATAGCCAGTTTTTTAACCATTTATCTGAAATCACGTTTAACCTTGATATCCCCACACCCGTTTTGATTAAAACGCATATCTTTAACTACGCTAAGTATAACTTCGTCAGGTTTACTAAGTCCGACTTCGTTGAAAGCGTTGATTTTGATAGGTTGGTTTTAGAAAATATAGACGGCAAATAATTAGCATTTTTTTAGCACTTAAAACAAAACTTTATATTATTGTATTAAAAAGCACCCTACGTGGGTGCTTTTTTTGACAAAATTAAGTTTTTACTATTCTACGTCAGGTATGTTTTTAAGACCGTTTAAAATTTCTTCATCAGTCGGGCGATAGTTTACCATATTGCCGTCGTGGAACTTTTCATACGCTAACATATCAAAGTAACCCGTACCGGTTAAGCCGAAAAGTATAGTCTTTTCTTCACCAGTTTCGATACACTTTTTAGCTTCGTCAATAGCAACTTTAATAGCGTGCGAAGATTCTGGCGCAGGTAAAATACCTTCGATACGAGCAAAATACTCAGCCGCTTCAAAAACTTCCGTCTGTTTTACGGTTACGGCTTCCATATAGCCTTGATCGTAAAGGGCGGATAAGGTTGAACTCATACCATGATACCTAAGACCACCAGCATGGTTTGGCGCAGGTATAAAACCTGACCCTAACGTATACATCTTTGAAAGCGGGCATACCCTACCCGTATCGCAATAATCGTAAACGTATTTACCACGTGATAACGATGGGCAACTTTCAGGCTCAACAGCAATAAAGCGATAATCGGCTTCACCACGGAGTTTTTGACCCATAAACGGTGAAATTAACCCACCAAGGTTAGAACCACCGCCTGCGCAACCTATAATGATATCGGGCTTAATGCCATATTTATCCATAGCCGTTTTAGTTTCTAACCCGATAATCGTTTGGTGAAGCAATACTTGGTTAAGCACGCTACCTAAAACGTAGCGATAACCGTCTAATTTAGAAGCAGTTTCAACCGCTTCACTAATAGCGCAACCTAAACTGCCGGAAGTACCAGGATGCTCCGAAAGGATTTTTTTACCTACTTCAGTCTTATCCGACGGGGACGGCGTTACCGATGCGCCGTAAGTACGCATGACTTCACGCCTGAAGGGTTTTTGCTCGTACGAAACCTTAACCATAAACACTTTGCAATCTAACCCAAAGTACGAACACGCCATTGAAAGCGCAGTACCCCATTGACCAGCGCCAGTTTCGGTAGTAACGCCTTTTAAGCCCTGCTTTTTAGCATAATACGCTTGCGCGATTGCAGAATTTAACTTATGCGAACCTGAAGTATTGTTACCCTCAAATTTATAATAAATTTTAGCGGGGGTTTTTAACTTTTGCTCTAAACAATACGCACGTACTAACGGCGCAGGTCTATACATTTTGTAAAAAGATAAAATCTCTTCAGGTATCGGAATATATGCGTTGGTTTCGTCCAACTCTTGTTTAACGAGTTCGTTACAAAACACCTTTGAAAGTTCTTCTTCCGTAATAGGCTTTTTGGTTACAGGGTCTAAAAGCGGCGCAGGTTTTACTTGCATATCCGCCTTAACGTTGTACCATGCCTTTGGGAGTTCGGATTCCTCAAGATAAATTTTATAAGGTATAGCTTTTTCCATAAAACACTCCTTTCGGTAAAAAATAACAAAAATATTAAATTACCGATATACGTATACCGCCTTTTATAATGTTGACGGTAAAATTAACTAATAAAAATCCCATAAGCATTACGCTTATGGGACGAAATTACTCGTGGTGCCACCCAAATTTACCCACTAGTAGTGAGCCTTTTATTTGACCGATAACGCACGGCTAGCGTCGATGGCTACTAAGTTCACCACCACCCTCCGCGGTCCATTTTCGTAAAGGTAAAACCGACTTGCACCAACCGACGGCTCTCTTAATTTACTTGATTTACGATACTACTCCGCATCAACGGTTTAATTACTTTTTATATAAGTTATCACAAGCAAAGTGTTTTGTCAAGAATTTTATTAAGTGTTTTTTTACTTTTTTAATTTAAATTAAAAATATGCCGATATAACTACATTAAAAGTTCGCCTTCTGTACCAGATACCACTTTAAACATTTCTACCTGACGGCAAGTGGTGGCGGAAATATAAATATAATAAGTGTCCTCACCAAGTAAAGCAGAAAACTCGTAACATAAACTTTCAGTATCCTCCGAAGTCGGTATAAGGGCAAGCCTTGATGACTTTACCTTAAAATTTGGGTTTAACACGCTTTTAGCAGACGCTTCGCTAACGGTAACCTTGGGTAATTCCCTTTTAACGTGGCTCATATAATACCCAAATGCTTCGTACCCCACTACATTATCGTCCGTTAAGCTTAACTTAACCTTAATCATATCCGGATAAATAATCACCCCGTTATCCACCGAAACTAAGTTTATCGTCATATATCCACCTGAAACTGCCGACCACACGGGTTTTACGTTTTTTACACCAACACTATCTAAAAAATCTAACGCTTTTGAATATTGTCTTTCGGTAGCGCCGTCAACGTCGCTAGCGCTATTGCCACTCTCGTTTAAGGTAAAAAGTATTAGTTTGCCTTCTTTTTTAGAAATTTCAGCAAATAATTCACCTTTAGACGTTATAGCACTAAAAGTATACGCGCTTATTTGCGAAGAACTATCCCCCACGCTACTTATTTTGCTAACGCCATAATCTTTAAAGTAGTTATTGAACTGTTGTGTAGCTGTTTCTAGCGAAATTTCAGCCCCCGTTAAGCCCTTTGGCTGTTTTTTAAGCCTACCATCGGAAAACGGACCGTCATAAATAAGCTCGGGATAATCGGAAGACAGATTTTGTAAACTGTTAAGGTTTTTTAATAAAACGTTGTCTTCTTTATCGATATCTTTAAAGGAAAAATCCCCTTCGTCAGTTACTTTTTGCAAAGTTTCTTTTAAGTTTAACACCCCATCACGCAAGGTATCAAAATTTTTCCACTCAGTTTCACTAACAAGATTGCCGTCTATCAATTTATTTACCAAATATTTGGAATAATCGCCTACCTGATTAATAAGTTTTACCGTGTAAAATTTAGATTCGTCTTGAAGTGGCAACTCGCTTAAAGCGTTTTCGCAAAGTTCTGCGTTTACTATAACGTCGTTTAGATACTTTTGCTCGGCTAAAGTATCGTTTGAAGCCATAGTTTTTGCCATATTTAAGTCGATATTATCTACGTAAGTAACGCTTTCATAAAAGGCACGTTTATACGAGGTTTCCAAAACGTTTTCTGTGCTAGCTTTATTTGTATAAAGCGACGCTACTACGCCTGATAATGCCAAAACCGATAAAGACAACACTACAATTGCCGATATAAAACCCCCATAACGGGGTCTATTATTATCCTTTTTTGCGTAATTATCACCTGTATTTTTATTATCTATACCATAACCCTTAACGGGCTTGTCCATAGCGCGATATTTTGTATTTTCAGCCTCACGCTCCAGCTGTTTTGCCAAGTCCTCGTTAGCCGAGTTTGTGTTAAAAGTATGATTTTCGTTTTTAAATGCGATATCTTCTGCCTTTTGCAAGGCGGGGTTTGTATTTTTATCCATTTTTGCCTCCTTAAATAGCAAAGACGTGGTTACCTATAACCACTGTCGTTTGTCGAGAGAAAATCCAACTACTAGTTGCAACCCTAGGGTTATAGTAATATATTGCGCCACCGCTAGGATCCCAGCCGTTCATGGCATCTTTTGCCGCTTTTAATGCGGTCGCATTAGGTGTAAGATTTATTTGTCCGTCTGCTACGCAAGTAAATGCGTATTTTTGATATATTACGCCCGAAATAGTGTTGGGAAAAGAAGAACTTTTTACCCTATTTAAAACTACTGCCCCAACCGCCACTTGACCTTGGTAACTTTCGCCACGGGCTTCGGCGTGAATAAGCTTAGCAAGTAAGTTTACGTCGGCTGAAGAATACCCACCCACACTACCATTAGATGACGATGATGACATACCCAACGCTTTAAGAGTGTTTTTACCTACTATGCCATCTGCAACTAAGCCGTTTTTACGTTGAAAATACACTACTGCGGAACGGGTTTTTTTGCCAAATATACCATCTACCGGCCCAGTATAGTAACCCCAGTTTTTAAGTTTTTGTTGCATGGTTTTAACGTCATTACCTTTACTACCTTGTTTTAAAACTAATGCGTAAGATTTAACTATTTGTGGCGTGCCCACAATATGTGTAACCGATACGCCTATCGCAAAAACAAAGGATAGCGCAATAAAGATTTTTAAAATTTTTTTCATTACTTCTCCTTTTTGTAAAACTTTCGGATAACTTCGGCAAAAATGCTTTTATAAGTTATATCTTCGGTTTCAGTAAAGCAAAGTGGTGGGTAAACTACGCACCACCAGTTATCCCCCGACGCTTCACCCAAATAAATGATAACTGCGTCGTAAATACCTTCTGGCAAGCAATAATCTTGATACCAACGCGTAGGGAATTTTTCTTTATCGATAGAAACTTTAGACGTATACTTAAAACCGTTTTTACTTAAAAGGTTATCCGTAACTTGTTTTATATTATCCGCTAGCGAATTTAAAATTTTAATTGCTTCGTCTTTACTATTTACGTTTACTAAATACGGTGTTAACAAATCGACTACAGCGTCCTTAATTAAATATTTAACCGTTTGGTCTGACGAAGCGTTTGAATTAGCCCGGATATGTATACGTAAATATTCCGTTTTAACTGAATTGTCTTTTTTATCAAATCCACCGCCAACGATAAAAGACGCAATTATTATGCCGATTAAAAATAAAGTTATACTAAGTTTTTTCATATTTACCTCCTTAAAAATTATTGACTAAATTTTAAAGATTTTTCCTTATAAGAAAACTTTTTTAAAATTGTAAATAAAAACAAACTCGAATTTTGTTCAAAAATAACCAACTAATATTAATTAATTTTGGTAGTTATAAATGATTTTATGCCAAATTCGACAGGTTTTGACAAGTGTTTTTAATTTTGTTCAAAATTCGACAGTATTTTTGTACAAAATTCGTTGCGTTTAGTAGATTTTTGTTATAAAATGTAAATAAAGATATTTTTAGGGAGATTATTATGCAACGAAAACGTATATTTTTACTTCAAGACAAGCCAGAGTTAAACGAGGAACTTAAAAAGCTATTTACCGAGTCGGGTGAATTTGAAGTAGTAGGCTCGGCAACAGACGGTATCACGGGCGTAAAACTTATTGAAGAAAAGAAGCCGTCTTTTGTCGTTATGGAACTTGTTTTGCCAGGATACGACGGGCTTTGCGTAATCGAAAAGATTAACGCGCTTAACTTAGATATTAAAATTGTTGTATTAAGTATTTTAAGTCGTGAAGAAATCGTAAACAGCGCAATTAATAAAGGCGCAAGTTACTATATGGTTAAGCCGTTTAACTTCCCCTTACTTAAAGAACGCCTTATCGACCTTGATAACGCTAAAGAAAGTTTAAGCGGAAAAATCTTTGGCAAAGCGAAAGAAATTAGCATTGAGGAAAAAATAAGCCGCATTTTTATAAACGTTGGCATACCTCCACATATAAAGGGATATTCATACCTACGTGAAGGCGTTAAAATGGCTGTTGAAAACCCTAGCATAATAAACAACATTACAAAAAAGCTTTACCCTAAGATAGGCGAAAAGTTTGAAACTTCGCCATCTAAAGTCGAGCGTGCTATTCGTCATGCCATAGAAGTTGCTTGGAATCGTGGTAGAATTGAAAGCATAAACTCTATTTTAGGAGTGCGCGCATATATCGGAGCAGAAAAACCCACCAACGGCGAGTTTATTGCGCTCGTTGCAGATAAAATGCTTTTAGAAAAAGCGTAATAATATTAAAACTACGCTAATTTATAACGTTTGTTTTTTATGATTTAACGTTAGGCTTACAATAAACGTCATATAAAAACAAATTAAGGGCGTGTATTTTTGCTTATGTTTAATTTTTGCGCTTTTTGCGCTAAATATTATTATAATAATAGTTAAAAAAATAAAACGACCATCAAAAAGAAGTTTATCGCTAAGATTGTTTTTTAGTAAAAATTTCAAAAAAAAGGCGTATTTTAGCAAAAAATTAAGTAAAAATAAGCAAAAATAGATAAAAAAGTAGAAAAAATTAAAAAAATAAAAAAATTATTTAAAAAATCAGTTTACAAAACCGCTTCTTGCTATTATTATATTATAGAAGAATTTACAGAGCGTAAAAATTGACCGTAACAAATCGGTAAAACAATTAAAACGCTTAAAAGGGAGCGAAAAGATGGCAGATTATATAAAATGCCCAAGATGTGAACTAAACTACATCCACAAAGACGAAGAGTATTGCGAGGTTTGTAAGGCGGAACTCGGTATAGGCCCTAGCCTAGTCTTTGCCGTTGATAAAGAAAGGGTGGAAAAGTTTAAACTTTGCCCAATTTGTAAGCAAGTGGAAATCCCTGAAGACCAAGAAATGTGCGACAAGTGTAGAGATAACCTTGACTTTAAAAGCGACCAAATCGACCCCGATAACGATGAGGGTTGGAAAGACTTTGTCAACGACGATAGAGATGACGAAGAAGATGCTGACGAAATGCGTAAACTTGACGAAGAAGAAATTATCGAAGAGGACGATAGTTTTGACGATGAGGATGAATTTGCCGAAGCCTGCAAGGAAGACGATATGGAATACGTCAACCCCGACGACCCCGATCTTTTATTAGATGAGGACGACGAGGACGAGGACTTAGACGACGATAACTTTGACGACGAAGACTAGGTTTAATTTTTTGCGTTTTGGCAATAACCATACTATGATTAAATCCAGTAAAACATTAAAAAGCGCAAAAGAAGAGATTTCCGTTTTACTAGGGCTTGACGTAGAAGTAAAAGTTAACCTTGGTAGAAATAAGACGGAAAGTTTTAACGGTAAACTTACAAACGTGTATCAATCACTATTTACCGTTACCCCTTTTGATAAAAATTATAAGGGGAAAACGTCGTACTCGTATTCAGAATACCTTTGCGGTAACGTGGTATTAAAAAAATCGACGTAAATAAAGGGGCGTAACAACGCCCCTTTTTTATTGTTATTTTTACTAAAAAAGCATAAAAATAAAAACCCGAAGTATAATATAATGTAAAAAAATTTTTCGGGGGTAGCAAAATGCTTAACTGTATAAAAGAAAAAACGTCTTACAAAAAACCGATACTTTGCTTAAAAGACGTAGTTAAAGTAGAGTGCAAGACCGACGCACCCGCCATGGGTAACGAGATTTTAACGGTATCACCTTTCGTTACCCCTTGCGAAGTCGACTTGTTTAGCGGTGGTTTAACTTATAAAAGCAAAATTATTTTAACCGTTTGTTATATAGGCGCAAACGGTGTTGATAGCGTAGAGTGCGCTACGGAGTTCACTTCTTCCATAAATAACGAAAAAATAGCCCCGTCTATGCGCGTTTTGCCAAAAATAACGGTTTTAAAAACGGATTTGCCAGATTTTACTGGTGATACGTCAGCATCAGTTACTGTTAATTGCGAGTTTATATTTTACGCTGACGAAGAAATAAATTATATAAAATCCGGTGATGATTTAATATTACAAAAAGACCTTATAAGCACTACTCGCTTAACCGATTTACAAACGTCAGAAGTTATCGTTGACGAAGACTTTACCCTTAACTACCCAGTATCTAAAGTGGTTTTACATAAGGAAAAAATCTACCCCGTTAAGGTATCTTCTGGAATAGATTGTATAATTATTGAAGGCGAAGCCGTGATTTTTACTTATTTGTTGCAAAACGGCGAAAATAGTGATATAATAAAAGAGATGAGGGTTTTACCCTTTAAAGTGGAAGTTGGCATAGAAGGCGTTATGCCAAAAACGATAACCACCGCTAATTTAGAACTTAAAAGCGCTAAATACGACGTTGTTGTTGATGAAGAAACTTCTAAAACGTCGATAAACGTAACTTTAAACTTGCGGGTTTTAGGATATATTTTTACTGACGAGCTTACTGAACTCCCTTTGGACGCGTTTTGCTTGAAAAAGGAAATTGCTTTAACTAAAACCGATGCTGTTTTTACCCGACTTGCTAGCGATAAAACATATACCTTAAAGTTTAACGAAAGGGTTAACCTATCCCCTGAACCAGAACCTGGCGCAAGGATACTTTTTACTTTGGCGGAAGACTTTACAGTTACAGATTACGCGTTTAACGACGGGGTTTTATCGGTAGACGGGGCTATTACCGCAAAAACGGTAATTAAAGATGCTGACGGTATTATAAAGACCGTAAATTATAAGTTTTTAATAGAATTGTCGCAAAAAATCGATGACGTTGTCGATAATTTTGAAATTTTTGACTACACATCCCTTTTAACTGATATCAACGCCCGTTTTATAACCTTATCCGAAGCGGAGTGCTACGGTACGGTAAAACTGGTTGTGCGTTTTAAAACCGATACTACCGTTAAGTATTTAAGCGACGTTGCCACGGTATCTGATAAAAAGATTAACGATAGCGCGATTTCCGTTTACATCGCATTAAATAACGAAAGCCTTTGGGGCTTAGCGAAACGGCTTAATATTGCGCCAAGTGCCGTGGTAGAATTAAACCCTGAGCTAGAATTCCCCTTAACTGGAGATGAAAGAATAATCATTTTTAGACAAATGAACAAGGAGTACTAAGTGAATAAAATTAAACTAAAGATACCCGCAAAAATAAACTTAACGCTTGACGTTTGTGGGAGAGAAAGAAGTTTTCATAAAATAAACTCACTAGCTACGTCTATTGAAGTTTACGACACCATCACTATTAAAAAACGTAAGGACGGGGTCATTACTTTACGTGAAAAAGGCATTTTAACAGGTGTATCGATAGTAGATAATAACGCATTTAAAGCGGCTAAACTTTTTATGCAAACCTTCCACACGACAGGCGTTGATATCGTTGTGGAAAAATCTATACCACTTTCTGGTGGTTTAGGTGGCTCTAGCGCAGAAGTTGCAGGCGTACTTATCGGGATGAACCATTTATATAAAGTGGGCGGTGCATTAAAGCCGTTGGCGGAAAAAATTTCAACCGACGCCGGCTATATGTTAACTGGTGGTTACGCCGTTTTGCGTGGCCGTGGTGAACAGGTTGAAAAGTTAGATATTTCGACCCCGTTGTATGTTATTGTGGTTACAGAAAACCAAGGTATAAGCGCAAAAGAAGCTTATAAGATTTACGACGAACTTGATTTACACGATTTTGAGTGCACTGACGACGCCGTTGACTTTTTAAAGCAAGGAAATATTACAGAGTTTTGCAAGACGGTTAAAAACGACCTTTATAACGCTACGGTTACCAAGATACCTACCATTAAAGACACCCTTGCTAAACTTGTTGAAGCCGACGCTTTAGTTGCGCTTATGTCGGGTTCAGGGTCGTCTTGCTACGGCATTTACCCAAATAAAAACAAAATGCTAGAAGCGTATAATTATCTTTGCGCTTACCTACCACCTGAAAGGCTTATCATGACTAAAACTTGTAAAGGTGTTAAAAACAAATACAAAAAAATTTAATAATCGTCGGGGTGGCTTTTGCCACCCTTTTTTGTTAAGAAGTGCGCTTTATTTTGCAAAACGACAATATACGATACCTGTTGTTTTAAAATTTGCCTAATTTATACGTTTAATTTGGCTTTTAATTTTACACTTAAGCAAACTGGCTGATAATAAGTTTTTTGGTTGACTTTTATTATTTAAGTATATATAATAATTATCGTAAAAAGAAAAGGAGTTTTTATTATGGCATTTATTACAAATTTAAAATATAAAGGTTTAACCGTTAAACTTCCCGAAGTAGTTACCATTACTGAGGATGACGTTTTAGCTGAGCTTGAAAGATTCCGCGCATCTCAAGCAGAAACCGTTGAAATTACTTCTGATGACGTAGTATTAAAAAACGGCGACACTGCTTGCATTTATTTTTGCGGTTACGTTAATGGTGAAAAATTCCCCGGGGGCGAAGCAGATAAATACGATTTAGTTATCGGTAGCCATACTTTTATCCCTGGTTTTGAAGAACAAATGGTTGGTATGAAAGTTGGTGAAGAACGCGACGTTTTAGTAACCTTCCCCGAAGTTTACGAGCCTTCTTTAGCAGGTAAAGACGCCACCTTTAAGGTAAAACTTTACTGCGTTAAACAGTTAAAGGAAGTTGAACTTACCGACGAGTTGGTTAAAAAGGCAACTAATCTTGAAAGTATTGAAGCTTTTAAGGCTGGTTATAGAGCTTATATGCAAGATAAACTTGCACAAGACTATATGGCTAAAAAACACGAGGCGTTACTTGATGCAGTAGTGGCAACCGCTAACGTTGAAGTTACCAAAGACATGGTAGACGCGCAAATTGAAACCATGCTTAAAAGTCTTGAAAGAGATCTTACCTACTACAATATGACCGTTGACCAATATTTTGAAATGAACGGCACTACTAAGGAAGCGGAAACGGAAAGAATCCGTGACCAAGTAAAAGTTAACATCAAAAAGGTTTTAGTTGTTGAAGAAATTATGAATTTAGAAAACTTAATCGTTTCGGACGAAGAAGTTGAAGAATTTTTAAAGGGCAACCAAGCCGAAAATATCGATAAGGAAGGCGTTAAAACAAACCTTTCTTACGCAAAAGTGTTAGAATTTTTAGATAAAAACAACAATTGGGAAAAATAATTTAATATTTTAAGAATAAAAACACCTCCTAACGGCAAAAAACTGTTTAGGAGGAGTTTTTTTATGAAGATTACCACAATTATAGCATACTTACTTGCAATTATCGGCGCTATCGTATGGTTACTCGTTGGGCTTTTTGCTTTTAATCCCCTTGAAGCGCTTTTTGGCTTTGGGGTATTTACGAGAATCATCTACGCGTTAGTAGGTATTGCGGGGCTATGGCTTATATTTATTTGGGTAGTGAGAAATCCACTCAGAGATTTATAAGGCATACGCCTTTACATAAAAAGGTTGACTATAAACATATAAATATAGTAAATAATTAAAAAATTCTTGACAAAATATAAAATTGTGCGTATATTTAATATATAAATAGAGGGAGTAATTCGCGCAATGCGTGGCAGATCAACAATCCCGTCGTAAGACTGGTCTGCCTTAACGGATGAGACTCGTTTACAGCAAAAGCAGTAAATGTCGTCGCCCTAAGAATTTTTTACAAGGCGATTACATCGCCTTGTTTTTGTTTTAAAAAAGACGGAGGGATTAAATTGAATTATCATCATCAACCACTTGAAGAAGCAATTAAAAACCTTACTTCTAACCAAACCTTAGGCTTAACGCAAGAAGAAGTAAATAAAAGACTTGCTACAAACGGCCCTAACAAGTTAAAGGAAAAAAAGAAGAAAACTTTTGCACAAAGGTTTTTTGAGCAGTTTAAAGACGTTATGATTTTGATACTTATCGCAGCGGCGATAGTATCTTTTGTAATTGCTTGCATAGAGAAAAACCCTATGGAGTTTTTTGAACCCGCTCTTATACTTTTAATTGTTATAATTAACGCCGTAATGGGCGTTATGCAAGAAAGCAAGGCGGAAAAGGCTTTAGACGCGTTAAAAAATATGTCTTCACCGCACGCTAAAGTTATTAGAGATGGTAAAGAACAAATTATCGAGTCTTCTATGCTTGTAGTTGGCGACGTTATTAAGCTTGAAGCGGGCGACTTTGTCCCAGCGGATGCGCGTTTAATTAGTAGTACGGCGCTTAAGGCGGAAGAATCTGCCTTAACAGGCGAATCCGTTCCGTCGGAAAAATTCCACGACCAACCCGTTTTAGAAAAAGCACCCTTAGGCGATAGAACCAATATGGTATTTTCGGGCTGCTCGATAACCTACGGCACGGCTACGGCAATAGTAACGGCAACCGGTATGGATACCGAAATGGGTAAAATTGCCAACCTTTTAAGTGGTGAGGCTGAAACAAAAACCCCTTTGCAACAAAAACTTGCATCACTAGGTAAATACCTTGGTATCGTTGCGTTGACTGCTTGCGCTATTATCTTTATTATAGGCTTTATCAACGCTTCTAGTAAAGAAGAATATATGGACGTATTTATGACGGCAGTATCGCTAGCGGTTTCGGCAATACCTGAAGGCTTACCCGCAATAGTTACGATAGTGCTTTCGATAGGCGTGCAACGTATGGTTAAAAAGAACGCCATCATCCGTAGACTGCCTGCCGTTGAAACTTTAGGTTCGGCATCGGTAATATGCTCTGATAAAACCGGTACGCTTACGCAAAACCGTATGACGCTTGTTAAAACTTACCTTGATGGCAATAGCGGGCTTGACACCGTAAACGCCGATATGAGCCAAGAAAACCGCCGTATGTTAAACTACGGCACGCTTTGCTCGGACGGCTCTGTAGTGGCTGATAGCGACGGCATATATAAACATATAGGCGACCCAACTGAAACGGCTATCGTGTACGCTTCGCTTATAAACGGTTTTAGTAAAGAAGATTTATTTAATAACAATCCAAGACTTAACGGTGTACCGTTTGATTCTGACAGAAAACTTATGAGCGTTATCGTTAAAGAAAACGATAAACTTTTAGTTATAACCAAAGGCGCTTTTGATAGTATTGAAAAGATTTGTACGTCGGGCGACCTTGCCACTGCAAAAAATTACGTTGATAAAATGAGTAGCGACTCTTTAAGAGTTTTAGCTATCGCTTATAAATATATCGACGCCATACCTAGTGAAGTTACTTCTGCTACGTTAGAAAACAACCTTACCTTTATGGGGTTAGTCGGCATGATTGACCCGCCCCGTCCCGAAGCGAAAAAAGCCGTTGCTATTTGCCGTAAGGCAGGTATTAAACCTGTTATGATTACCGGCGACCATATAGTTACCGCAACTGCTATCGCTAAAGAAATAGGCATATACGTAGACGGCGATTTTGCCATTACTGGTGCTGAACTTGATACTTGGACTGATACCGAACTTGACGAAAAGGTTGAAAGTATTTCCGTATACGCAAGAGTTTCACCAGAAAATAAAATACGTATCGTAAAGGCTTGGCAAAGAAAGGGCAAAGTAGTATCTATGACGGGCGACGGCGTAAACGACGCACCTGCGTTAAAAGCCGCTGATATCGGTTGCGCGATGGGTATAACGGGTACAGACGTAGCTAAAGGCGCTGCAGATATGACGCTTACCGACGATAACTTTGCTACGATAGTAGACGCCGTAAAAGAAGGCAGGGGCATTTACGCCAACATCAAAAAGGTAGTAGGCTTTTTACTTGGCACTAATATTGGTGAAGTAGTTTTAGTATTTATTGCAATGCTTTTATTTAACGTTTCACCTTTACTATCGATGCAATTACTTTGGATTAACCTTGTAACGGACTCCTTCCCGGCGATTGCGCTTGGTATGGAAGACGTAGAAAATGGCGTTATGGACGTACCGCCTAAACCCAAAAACGAAGGCTTGTTTGCACACGGCTTTGGCGTAAGAATTGTTTTACAAGGCTTTATGTTTGGTGGGCTAGCACTACTTGCTTTCTTTATCGGGTTTAAAGTTTACGGCGACGTTAACTTTGGTAGAACAATGGCGTTTATCACCCTTTCATGCTCACAAGTAATACACTCGTTTAATATGCGTTCGGAACGCTCTATATTTAAAATTGGTCCGTTTAGCAACAAAAAACTTAACTTAGCAGCACTTGGCTCACTTTTATTAGTTGCGTTAGTTGTGTTAGTACCAGGCGTTAATACCATATTTGGTTTAGCATCCCCATACGGCGCTGGTGCTATGCCGTATTATATGTACCTCATCTCACTTGGGCTTGCAATTGTCCCGTTAATTATTATGGAACTTGCAAAAGCAATTGGGCTTGTTAAACACCACAGCGACAAAAAGATAAAATAATAAACAAAAAAAGAACCCTAGAAAGGGTTCTTTTATCTTTTTCATTGCTTTATCTCTTTTTAATTTTTAATCAATATTGACTTATAAGTGAAAATATAGTATATTTAATATATAAATTTTTTGGAGGATTTTATGAACTATTCTGCTTTACTAAAAAGTTACGTCAATGAAGTGTTTGCATTTAAACAATACAAGCGCCTACCAATTGGCATACGCATTGTTGCAATTATCGCATTGTTGCCTTTTATTCTCGCTGCGGGCTTTTTGCTTGTAACATACGCCGTTTATAATTTCTTTTTTAACATTATAAACTCTGGCGTTTCTTATCTTGAAAGTTGGCAACAAAATAAGCGCGACGGTATAAAACATGCTACTGAAGCGGTATTATACTTCGTAACTATGCCTTTTATTTTCTCGATACACGTGTTGTTATCGTTTTTTGCCTGTATCGCCTTTCTAATTTGGTTCTTTATGCAATGCTTTACCTTTATCGCTACGCTTGGTGGCGTGCGTTTTCAACCATACATCAATAATACCGATTTTAGCGCCGAAGCCCTTAATTATAAACCAACGTCTAATTTAACAGTTAGTAAAATACTTTATATAATATCTTTTGCTATATTGATGCTTGCTATTATATTATTAATAATTGCAACCGAAGTTTACGAATTAACTATGGTGGGCAGGGCTTTCATTTTTATATACTTAGTCTATACGATTATAGCAGTTATCTCTTGCAGTAAAAAAGAAGAAATATCTGACGACGAAATTAATGAATCTCAAAATGATATATTTTTTGATTAAACATTAATAAAAGAACCCTAGAAAGGGTTCTTTTTTAATGCAATTTATTAAATTAGCGATATACGTGGTGTGATATTTTACTTATTTAACGTTTTTACGATAATCGTTTGGGGTGTAACCGTAACTGGATTTAAAAGTTTCGCTAAAATACGACGGGTTTAAAAAACCGACTTCAAAGGCAATCTCGCTGATGGTTTTTGAAGTTTCTAACAGTTTAGCTTTTGCCTTAACTAATTTTACCGATACGATATAGTCGTGCAAGGTAACGCCGTAATGCTTTTTAAAAAGCGTGCCTAAGTAATACGGATGGTAACCGAGTTGTTTGGCGACTGTTTGGTTTGATACCGTTTTAAACCAGTTTGCGTCTATATACGCCTTTGCCCTTGCCCATGGGGAAGTTTTATCACCTTTAAAATCTTTATTTTGCAGTAATTTAATAAGTATTACCTTTAATAACGACGACGCTACTTCTACCCGACCAACGGCGTTTAAGTTAAACTCTTGGTTTATTTTAATAAATTCGTCATTGACGGTGGTAACCGTAAAAAAAGTTAACGGAGTATCGTAACCGTTAGGTATATAAGAAATGACCTTTGATTCGCTAAAATCTTGCTTTTTTACGGGTGGGGTTTCGGTAACGCCTGCTTTACCGTTAGTGATATCAAAATTTAATATATAATAGTAAGCATATTTACCAAAAAACTTTAACTTATACCCCACTTTTGGCGGTATAATGATTAAATCCCCATTAGATAAGGTTACGTCGCTATCTAAAAACACGACGCGAACTTTACCCTCGGTTATATAAAAAATCCTATAATCGTAAGCGTATAAAAAATCGTCGTAGTCTTTTGCGTTTTTAGTTCTACACGCAAATCTAACTATCGGGTTAAAAGTTAAAACACTATTATCCATAAAACCTAAAATCTTTGCTTTGTTATATTTTTGCTTTGTTATGCGTCTTGATTATAGCAAAAAACCGTAGTATAATCAAGTAAAATAAATTTTAGGAGTATAACATGGATAAAAAAATTAACGTAGCCATCATCGGTTGTGGCGACTTTGCTAAATGCTTTGTTAAAATTTTTAAAGCCCATCCGTTTGTTAATAAGGTTTACGTTTGCGATAAAATTAAACAAAGGGCTATTGCCTACCAAAAAGATTACGACGTTGATATAATAGATAGTTTTGAAGACGTTTTAAAAGACAATAATATAGACGCCGTTGCATTGTTTACGCAAAGACATTTACACGGGCCTATGGCGGTTGCAGCGCTTAAAGCAGGTAAACACGTGTATTCTGCCGTACCGATGGCTATTGAAGTTGACGATTGCCGTAAAATTATTGAAGCCGTTTTAGATACGGGTTTAACCTATATGATGGGTGAAACCTGTATCTATTACCCTTGCGCTATGTATTGTAAAAAAGAAAACGACAAAGGCACTTTTGGTAACTTTGTTTTTGCTGAATCGCAATACTTCCACGATATAAGCCACTTCCCAAAGGACCAACTTAACTTACCCGCCTTATATGGAGCGCCGTTTTTTTACCCAACGCACTCCACCGCTATGGTATTACACGCTACCGGGGCTTACGTTAAAAAGGTTTCTGCCGTGGGTGTCGTTGATAAAGAAGACACAGGCTTTTATAAAGTAGGGCAAAACCCGTGGGATAACGTGTTTAGTAATGAAATTTCGCTTATGCAGTTATCAAACGGTGGCGTAGCAAGAGTATCCGAGTGTAGAAGAATCGGTTACAAAGCGCCAAGTTCGTATATATCGGGTTTTTACGGCACTAAAGCGTCTTACCAATACAGCAACGCGCAACATTTACTTACTAAACTTACCGAAAACGGCGTTGATTTATTTGACGTATCCGATGAAGTATCCCCTTACGAGATGACCCAAAATAAACATCTTGACGATTTTAAAGAACAGGTTGCCAACCACCGTTGGTCGTGGGACAACTTTGCGCCAGTACAGGATGAGTTCGTTGCAAAACTACCTGAAAGCCTACTTAAATCGGATGGCAACGGACATATGGGGTCGCACAAGCTTTTGGTAAACGATTTTTGCACGGCAGTTAAAAACGGCACGTTGCCCACTGTGCACGCCTGGCTTGCTGCAAGATATACGATACCCGGCTTAATAGCGCACCAATCCGCATTAAAGGGTGGTGAACTTTTAGACGTACCCGATTATGGCGAACCACCTAAAACTTTTATTAAATAGTTATGTTTTTACCTTTATAACGCGTAAAAATGACGCAAAAACGCTATACGTTATTAAAAATTTGATACAAATAAAAAAGAACAGGTTATTAAATAGCCTGTTCTTTTATATTAAAATTACTCAAATAACGGATTGTTTAACCCCTTAAACTTATCTACGCTATAATAAACTATACCACCAAGTAAATATACCGAAACCGTTTGGGATATTAGTAGCGATATAACGTTGTATAGGTATAAAGATAGAAGTTCGCCATAAGCAAAATACCAAATTACAGGCAGTAAAAACGCGTTAAGTAGCACGGGGGGTAACCCTGATAAAACAAATTTAGCGTGTTTATTTACCTTTAATTTACCTATAAAATGAGTGCATACGCCTGCTAATAAAGTTACTAACGAACCAAATATAATATCTAGTAGTTGGCAACCCGTAATTACGTTTGCAAGAAGACAGCCTATCGCTACGGCAAAGACGCTTTCCGAAAAGAACGCTGGTAAAAGCGTTAAAGCCTCGCTAGGTCTAAACTGGATAAACCCTGATGCCACCGATATCACAGGGAAAACCAACACGGTATATAACCCTGCAATAATCCCTGCCCTTGTAAGTTTTTTTACGATTGAAGTCATTTTTAACCCATTCGGATAAATTTATTAACCTCAGCGGAAAAATAAAAATGGGTCGCAAAAGCAACCCAAAAGCATAACTATCCGCTTGTTCGGTTGTTTTATAGAAGTGTTGTCCGAAAACCTTCTTACTTAAATAATATCACTTAATATAAAAACAATCAAGCGTTTTAGTATGTGAAATTTAATCTTTAATTATTATTAATGTTGTTTTTTATTTTATCCAATTTTTCTTTAATTTGCTCATTTGGGTCAATTCCTTGACTAATAAGCAAATTACAATATCGATCCATTGTTGGCAATAATTGCTCTTTGTAGTCTGCAAAATCTTCTATAAGTTTATCTAATTCTTTTACACTAAAATAAGGATCTTTCTGCCTTTTTTCGAAAGAATAATTATTATTTACCCCAAAATTAGTTAATCGTTCCCAATAAACCTTCGCCTCATCTTCCCACAATTCTAAATAGTATTTTCCTGTTTCACTATCTTTTACAAAATAAACAGACAAGGAATAAATAAGTCTATTTAATCTTTTAAAATTATCGTAATATGTAAAAGAATTATCATCACTTGTTTCTTTACCATAAATTATATAATCAAGTGAAGTATTAAAAACCTCTGCTAGACAAATTAAATTGTCGATTTTAGGCATAAATTTACCTTTTTCATAACGTCTAATGGTTTTTTCATCAATATCAATATAATGTTCGTTTTGAAGTTTTTCTATTAAACCATTAATTGTTAGTTTATTTTTGTTTCTTAATTCTTTTAAACGTTCCCCTACTTTTAATTGAAATTCTTCATTAATTACCATAATTACCCTCCTTTTTTATCTTACCACAAGTGGACAATTTTGTCCACTAATTTTACTTACAACGCCCTTCTCTTTTCTTAATAAAAATGAGATAATTAAATAAAAAAAGGAGGTTTTATATTGCCAACAAAAAAAGGTGCTGGTGGACGCCAGCAAAATTATGATTCACGTGGACGATACACTAAAACTGATTATGCAAAATTGTATTACACTCCACCATCAAGAAAAGAAAAAACACAAAAAAGGAAAGACTCAAAAAGAGAAGAGTTATTTAACCGAGCGAGAAACAGTAAAGACAAATATCTATTTGAAGTCTTTTGCGAAATAGAAAAGGCTTTGCCTTATCACGTGCAGTTTGTAAATGAAACAAAATTTGACCCATTTATAAACGACATTAGAGAGTTTGACATTATTACCCAAAAGTGTATAATAGAGGTTAAGAGTGGTAGTAATGGTAGAAAAATGGAAAATCAATTTAAGTCGCAAAAAAGATATGCAGAATATAAAAACAAACAACATATAGTTTTTGCTCCAAATCTTCCAATTATGACGATAATAAATTTCAAGAGAAAGGGGTTTAATATTACAAACGATATAAAAATGATAATAAACACAATAAAGGAGAATGAATTATGAGGGATATAATTTTATATACAAAAAACCCGATAAACTATGATGAATGTGTGAAGAATATACTAGAAAAGGTAAAAAGCGCTACAACTAATTCAAAGAATTATTTTCATTCAAACAATAAACATTTTTGGTGTTTAGATATTGATAACGAAGATTTAGAAAGTTCATTACTTGGTTTTGACGTAAATTATGTAGAAGAACAAAAGCAATTATTGATTAAAAATGTTCCAATAGAAAATCCAATATCTAATTTATTACAGACACATCGTTCAATTGATGCTAAAAGGATAATTGAAGTCTTAATGAAATTGTATCCAGAACTTTACATTGAAGTTAACGATGCGGAAATTTGGTTTGGTTCAGCACAAGAATATTTAGATATGGAATTTGATTATTAAAAAATAAAAGACATATTTTTCTCGATTTAATTTTTAGTTTAAAATTATAATATTATAGAAAGCCCCCTTTTTTGGGGGCTTTCTATAATACACCCCTAAACGGGTGCGTTTTATGATAACGAAGACGCTACCTTTTTAAAGGTATCTTTTTGCTTATCAATAACTGTTTTATCTGCTGGGGCAGGCTCGTAATAGCCTAATTCTTCCATCAAAGTAAAAACCCCGTATTGGTCGGAAACTGCATCCTGCCAAGATGACTTTAATAAACTTCTAACCTTAGTAGTACTTGCTTCTGTAATAGCGGTTGAATACATCTTTACGGCTTCTTTTTCAGTAGCAAGCATATCTTGTAAAGCAACCTTCTCGTTTAATTGATTTTTTTGTTTGTAACCAGCCATACTTGACCCTCCTTATAATAAGTTTAAGATTGCGTTAAAACGCTTTTCGTGGTTTTGGGCGATTTTTTCAAAACGCTCGGATACTTTTGGGTCGGTAATTTGCTTTGAATACAGCCTTGCTTTTTGACAGGCAGTTTCTTCATACGTTAATAAATCGGAAATTAAAGTAACTTCCTTAGCGGTCAAATTGTTTGCCATAATAAACTCCTTTATATTTAGTAAAAATATTTTTGCCCATCTTTTTATTTTTATACCTAAATAAAAAAAATCGCCGTCAAATAGTTGGTTGTTATAGAGCCGTTATTATATTAAATATTATATTTAAATATATATAAACAATTATAATTATAAAAAAAGCCACCCGATAAAGGTGGCTTAAATTTATTTATTAAAGTAAGTTTATTTATTATTTATCGCCAAAGAATACGTCTTGTGCGCCGTCGATAACTTTGTTACCCCAATATTCCCTTGCTAAGTTGTTATCAGCCATATTGAAGATAGACTCGTAATTATCTTGTTCCATCTTAGCGTCAATATACGCTTTAACTTGTGTAGCGATTGCTTCCCACTCAGCTTCAGTATGAACTGCCCATACGCCGTTATCAGCGATAAAGCCGTCTAACTTATATAAAACGTTAACGTAATCGAAACACTCGATATAAAGATTGTAAGCGTTTTTAACGTCTTCGTTAATTAAAGATTTTTGGTTTTCGGTCATAGCGTTGTAAAAATCTACAACTTTATCAAAACCTTCAGCATAAACCTTACCACCTTTAACGTTTAACACGCCGTTTTCATCACGAACGTTTACGCGTTGGTTAGCGTCGTATGCGCCAGCCCTGAAGTTATCAACGATAGCGTCGAATTCAGCAGCAACGTCTGCATCAAGCTTTTTGCCAAGTGTTATGATATCGCCGTCGTAAGTTAAAACGTCGTCTTCAGTAACGAAGTTATTTGTAGCAACGTTGGTTACGGTGATATATTGCTTGCCACCTGCAGCGGAGTTAGACCATACAAGATAATCGCCAAGCATTTTTACGTTATACCAAGATACGTTTACACCTTCAAATACTAAAACTTCTTCTTTAGGTTCAACTTCAGAAAGTTCAACAGCAGAGAGAACTGAATCGCTGTTAAGATAGTAAAGGTAATTTACACCAGCGTAAGTTTTAATACCGATAAACTTTGTTACGCCTACGTTTGCTACGATAACTGCATCAGCACCGGTAGTGGTGAGAGAAGATTTAACAATGTCGCCATTAGTATCTAAATAGTAAACTTCATTTAAAGTAACAATGTAAGAATCACTAATATAACCTGCGTTTAAGATTTCAGTAGAAGAAACGTCTTTTTGGGTTTCGGGCGTGCATGCGTAAAAATCATCAATCTCGATAGCTACGGTAGTATCAGCTAAAGTGCCGGAAACGTAAGAGGATGCTAAGAATACGTAACCGTTGCGAATATCTGCTACGGTATAAGTAACGTCGGTTGATAAACCGGTAGAATCTCTATCACCCTTAAACACCGTTTTAGCAGAAGCATCGCCAGCCTTAAACGCTTTTACAACGTTGTAGCTTTCGGTTTCTTCGTTATTTTCGATATCGGGATATTTTTCAACAGTTTCGGCATAAACCACTGTTAAAGAAGAAACTTCGTCATTATCGCCAAGAATATAAGCAGTTGCTTTGTCGGTAACTAAAACTTCGTTACCGTTAGAAACGTTACGGCAGTAAATGCTTGTAACAGTTGTTTCACCTTCAGTAGCAACCTTAGTATAGATAAGATATACAACGCCGTTTACTTCAGCAAATCTAAAGGTTGTGTTAAGACCGTTTACAGAAATGATATCTTCTACGGAAGAACCGTCGATTTTAGCTTTTTGGAAGGTAAGAACGTCTTTAGGCACGTTACCATTGGAATCTTTTGCTACGTTAGTAGTGCCGTAGTAAAGATATTCACCAAAAAGATAGATACCTGCGTTGTAATCTTCAGAACTTACGATTTTAGGAACAACAACTTCACTTACCGATAAATTTGATTTAGCGGTTACCATAATAGCACCCTTAACAGGTGTGCCGTACGTGTTGTCTGCTGCGCCGTCTTCTTGACCGTTAATAAAATAGAAATAATTTTCCGTTTCAATAACTGCGCCACCGTTTGAAATTACCGCACCGGGGGTCTTTAACCGTACGTCGGTTGAACCCTGCTCTTCCCTACAAGCAAATAAGCTTAAAGAAAGTGCGAGCGCCAACACGACTGAAAGTACTTTGAGCATCTTTTTTATCATAACTTACTCCATTAGTTAATAAAATTCAATTTCTATCCAAAAAAAGACTTTTCGGAATATAACCGTAGTATCTATTATATACTATAATAGAAATTATTGCAAGGCTTTTTCCTAAAAAATTTGCCTTGTTTTGCTATTAAATAGGTGTTTTTTATGGATAATTTTGGATTTTACAAGACTATATTAGATAATTTTTTACAAAAAAACGCTAAGCCACACAAAACCGAAGCCGAAACCGATACAAAACCATCTAGCGATAGTGGTGTAAATTTATTAAATTTTTTGAATAATCAAGGTGATGAAAGTGGGTTTTCGTTAACAAAAATCTTAACTTCTTTAATTGAAAGTTTTAATTCTAACAAAAAAACCGACGTAGATAAATCCGACACACTTAACGACGCGCAAGATAATAGTTTTAAAGCAAAAAACGTTGCTGATTACAAAGATGACGCCACTACTAACGCCATCAAACATAAAGCCAACAAACAAAGTGTAATACCAGTAAGCGAAAATCCGTTAATCGGTGCAATTAAATCCCACGAGGACTTTGTTAACCGTGTAAAAAAAGGCAACCCCATCCGATAAAATACATTTAAAAAAGCCCCGCAAAGGGCTTTTAATTTTAACAAATTATTTATAAAGAATCACTTTTTATGCACTTACCGGTTTTAGCATCTTGGAAAATTACCCAATACCCGTCCCCTGCCATTTCGTAAATACTAACTGGTATAAACGTAGCATAGCTAGATAACTCATTAGGGGCTTTAAGCGAATATTTTGCAGGTATACCATAACAAAGATACTTAACCGTATCGCCGTCCTTTATAACACCTACTGCAACGGTGTTTTGATTTTCATCGACGTAGTCGTAAAAAACCGAATTAACTAAACTGTTAGTTAATGAATAATTTTGCCTGCAAGTTGAAAAAATTTTATCTAAATCTGGCTTTATTTTGTCGTAATAGTCGCCTTTGACAGCGCGTAAGATTGCTTCATCTTGAAAAACGTTAAAGTCAACGCTTTTTTCTTCTCTTTTTTCGCTATCGTTTTCTTTGAAGACAACATTTTCATCGTCAATAATTCGCTTTTCGGCATAAACATCCTCTTTAATATCGTTTTCTATTTCACTAACGGCGATTTCGTAATAATTATCGGTAGCGATTTGCTCGTCATTATAAGGCATATCCCCTGTAACGGGGTCTGTATTTTTAAGATTATCATCTAAAACAGCGGTTTCATTTGCTGTTAAAGATACTTCGCCCATAGGTGATATTTTTTCAGTATTTTGGGCATAATAACTGTCGTCATTAATAACTTTTTGGATGTAAAAATTAACGTTACAATCTTTTAGACCGTTGGCAAAAGCCACAATTATCGGTGGTTGACCGTTTTGACGTTTTGCATGTAATAAAACTACGTTTGCTTTTAATAAAACGTCTGTTTCTACGTTGAACGTTGCTTTAAAGTTTATAATGGAATCCCCTACGCTACCTTTAAAAAGATACTTATCTAAATGCAACAAAAATAAAAATTCGCCGTCGGTTAAATTATTTAAATTTGCTAAATCAACCGTAGCGGTCAAAACGCCGTTATCTAATTCTAAAGTAGCAACGCCTGAAACTTTACCTGATACAGCGTAACCTAAAGAAACTTCTTTAACGGATAAAACTTGTTTTTGGTAAGGCATAATCCCCCCCCTAATAACGCTTGTCAAACGACGGCTTTTATATAATATATATGATTATAGGAAAAGAATTATAAATAAAAAGATAAAAATTTATCGATTTTAGGAAAAAATTTTTTTAACCGCTTTACAATTAACCATTTTATTGCTATAATGTATCATAGAGAAATTTGGGGGTTACGAAGTAATTGCCCAAAAATCTTGAAAAATTTTAGGTCAAAATTAGGGCAAACAGCCCATAAAAATAAGGAGAGAATTATGACAAATAACAAGAACTTATTAGCTTTTGTAGAAGAATACAAAGCACTTTGTAAAGCAGATAACGTTGTTTGGATTGACGGTTCTGAAGAACAACTTGAAGCGTTAAGGGCGCAAGCAGTTGCTAACGGCGATATCGTTAAACTCAACGAAGAATTACTCCCCGGCTGCTATATTGCACGTTCTAACCCCAACGACGTAGCAAGAGTTGAAGGCAGAACTTTTATCTGTTCTAAAAACAAAGACGACGTTACCCCCATCAACAACTGGATGGAAACTTCTGAAGCATATAAACTTTTAAATGCAATTTACGACGGTTGTATGAAAGGCAGAACCATGTACGTAGTACCTTATTCTATGGGTCCCGTTGGTTCTAAGTTCTCTAAAGTAGGTATCGAACTTACTGATTCTATCTACGTAGTACTTAACATGGCTATCATGACAAGAGTTGGCAAAGCCGTATTAGACGTTTTAGGCGAAGATGGTGAATTTATTAAAGGTATCCACTCTTATGCAGAATTAGATGCTGAAAAGAGATATATTGCACACTTCCCTGAAGATAACGTTATTATGTCCATCAACTCTAACTATGGTGGTAACGTATTATTAGGTAAAAAATGTTTCGCACTCCGTATCGCTTCTTGGTTAGGTAAGAACGAAGGCTGGATGGCTGAACACATGCTTATTTTAGGTATTGAAAAACCCAATGGTGAAATCAACTACGTAACCGGCGCTTTCCCGTCGGCTTGTGGTAAGACCAACCTTGCAATGCTTATCCCACCGAAACAATATTTAGATAAAGGTTATAAGACCTGGTGCGTAGGCGACGATATCGCTTGGATCAGAGTTGGCGAAGACGGCAGACTTTGGGCTATCAACCCCGAAAACGGCTTCTTTGGCGTTGCTCCTGGTACTTCTATGAAGTCTAACCCCAACGCATTACTTTCTACTAAGAAGAACACCATCTTCACTAACGTTGTACACGACCTTGATACCAACACCGTTTGGTGGGAAGGTATGGGTACTCCCGCTCCTAAGAACGCTATCGACTGGAAGGGTAACAAGTGGGATGAATCTATGGTTGACGCTGACGGTAAGAAGATTAAGGGCGCACACCCCAACTCCAGATTTACCGCACCTACCGCTAACTGCCCATGCTTATCTTCAGAATTTGAAGCTCCTAACGGCGTTCCGCTTACCGCTATTATCTTTGGTGGTAGACGTGCTAAGACCGCTCCGCTCGTATATCAAGCAAAAGACTGGAACAACGGTGTATTCGTAGGTTCTATCATGGCTTCTGAAACCACCGCTGCTGCTGTTGGCGCTGTTGGTGTTGTTAGACGTGACCCCATGGCTATGAGACCGTTTATCGGTTACAACTGTGGCGACTACTTTAACCACTGGCTCGAAATGGGCAAGAAGATCCCCAACAAGCCGTTAATCTTTAACGTTAACTGGTTTAGAACTGATGACGAAGGTCATTTCATTTGGCCGGGCTTCGGTGATAACTTACGTGTACTCGACTGGATTATCAGCCGTTGCGAAGGTAAAGTTGACGCTAGAGAAACTGCTATCGGTTACGTTCCTTATGCAGAAGACATCAACATCGATGGTTTAGAAGACATCACCGTTGACACGATTGAAGAACTTTTAACCGTTGATAAAGAAATGTGGCTTAAAGAAGCTGATGGTATTGAAGAATTCTATAAAGAACTCGGCGATAGAGTTCCTGAAGAACTTTACAACCAATTAGCTACCTTAAAGGCAAATCTTAACAAATAGTTAATAAATTAGGGCAGTCCTTACGGATTGCCCTTTTTGTTTTTAAATATATTTTTAGTTGTTGTTTTTACCGAGTTTTATTATACTGTTTTAGCAAATTTAATAAAAACGACGGTATACGTGTGGTACTATTCGATATAAATATGCCTAAAATTTGTTGGGCTTATGCCAACTTCTTTACGGAAAGCGTTACTAAAATAATATGCGTTTTGGTAGCCACAGCGCTCTGCTATAACGGCAATAGGCGTGGATACGTCTTTAAGTAGCGTTTTAGCAAGTTCCATGCGCGCGTTTATGATGTAAGTTGATGGCGAAACGGACAGCTCTTGCTTGAACTTCCAGTTAAGCCCGGAGTAACTTAAAAACACGCGTTTTGCAAGTTTATCAACTTCTAACCTTTCGTTTAAATGCCCGTTAATATAGTCTATCGTGTCTTGGATTTCACTACTTAAAGTTAATTTACCATCCTCACTACTACGCGTGTATATATAGTTTGACATAATTAACCGTTGTAAATAATGCCTTGAAAAAACGTTATCGCTTGGAAACGCCGAAACGGTATCTAACGCGCGTATTATAGATTTTACTTCATCCGGAGGTACGTTTAGCTTGCCCGCCTTTAATAAACTATAAGGTAAATCTTCCTTTGGCACAGTAAAAATGTACTGATAAAAATCTATCGGGGATAAAACTTCACGAGTGAATTTAACGTTTGCCGGCACGTAAGAAACCTCGTACGGGCAAAAAACTATAGGCGCGCTATCCGAAAAAGTCATACTAAAACTACCTTTTTTTACAAATAAAATTCTATCGTAAGGTTGACAATCTTTAGATAACTCGAAAAAAGTTTTACCCACCCCATAATTATACATAAATTTAAAATCGGTATTCACGCTTCACCCCAAATCAAAGTCGTTTACTGTAAATTTTTATAAATATTATATGGTGGGGTCTTAAAAATGTCAATATCTAAAATTGAAAATGCGCTATTTTTGTTGATTTTTATAAATTTATTATAAAAAATCGTATTGTTTAGCGTTATTTTTTATTATATAATATGTATACAAATCGTTTTATTTAAGGAGTTTTTATGAACGATAACTTATTGCAAAAAACTATAAATTGTGATATTTGCGTAATTGGCGGTGGGTTATCCGGCGCATTTTGCGCGTTGCAGGCAGGTAGATTAGGCGCTAAAGTAGTTTTAATGCAAGATAGACCCATGCTTGGTGGTAACGCTAGTAGCGAAATACGTATGTGGGTACGTGGCGCGAGTGGCGCGTTTAATCGTGAAACGGGTATGATTTCAGAACTGGAAGAACGTAATATTTTTTATAACCCTACCCTTAACCACTCTGTTTTTGATGCCGTGTTATACGATATGGTTACGGAAAACGAAAACATTGAAGTGCTTGTTAATACTTCTTGCTTAGACGCTGAAAAAGTTGCAGATAAGATAACGGCTGTAATCGGTTGGCAAACGACCACCTACACTTATTATAAAATTAACGCCAAAATATTTATAGACTGCTCTGGCGATAGCATTTTAGCACCCATAATCGGGGCTGAATTTAGACATGGTAGAGAATCTAAAGCAGAATTTAACGAAACCCTTGCTAAGGACGTACAAGATGCGCGTACGATGGGTATGTCCATACTATTAGCTGCAAGAGAAACCGACCACCAGGTAAAATTTACGCCACCACCATTTGCTAACATATACCCAAGCGACGAGTGTTTTGCAGTAAAAGATCAGGGCAAATTTATGTTAACGCGCGCACATAATATCGGTACGAGTGGCGATAACTTATGGTGGGTGGAACTCGGTGGGGAATTCCACAGCATTTTTGACGCTGATAAAATGCGTAAAGAACTTATTAAATGTATATACGGCGTGTGGGACCACATCAAAAATAGGGGCAACCACGGCATGGATAATTGGGAGTTAGACTGGGTAGGTTTTTTACCCGGCAAGCGTGAAAGCCGTAGATACGTTGGTGAGTATATTATGACCGAACACGACATCGTATCTGGTGGGCATTTTTACGATGAAATCGCTTTTGGGGGCTGGCCATTAGACGACCATAACCCATTTGGTATGCGCAAAAACGACGAAAGTTCGCACCCGTCGGTGTATATACCAGTTAAAGAGCCGTATGGTATTCCACTTAGATGCACCTACTCTAAAAACGTAGAAAACCTTATGTTTGCAGGTAGAAATATTTCCGTAACGCACGTGGCGTTGTCCTCTACAAGGGTAATGGCAACCTGCGCGCTTTTAGGACAAGCCGTCGGCGTAGCAAGCGCGCTTGCCGTTAAATACGATAAGTTACCCAAAGAAATTGCAAAAGATTGTTATAAAGAAGTGCAAAATATTCTTTTGGACGAAGGCGTATTTTTACCACACGTAAAAAGAGAAGTTTCTATACTAACAAAACAAGCAAAAATCAACTTAAGCGATAGCGAGCGCGATATATTGTTTAACGGGTTTGAACGCCCCAAAACCACTAATGGTGAAAACGCTATTACGCAAAATATCGGCGACGAACTCTCCTTTACCTTTGACGAGCCTAAACGCGTTGCTAATTTAAGACTTTGTTTTGATCCCGACTTTGAAAGATTATCAATTTCAGACAACAGCAAAATGCGTATTTACGCGATGAAGCTACATACCGGTAAAGATTTTACCGACGTGCGCGTAGCAAACACCTTGGTTAAGGACTTTAAAGTTTACGCTGACGGTAAAGAAATTTTAAGCGTTACCAACAACTTTAAACGCTTAATAAATTTACCACTTAACGTAACGGCTAAAAACGTAACTATAAAATGGCTTGCTACTAACGGGTGTGAAAAAGTTATACTATACTCTGCTGATTTATTGCCAAATTAATACTATATTGTATCAAATTTATTAAAAAGTAACAAAAAAGCGCATACGTATGCGCTTTTTTTGTACCGTAATAAGTAAAGGCGGGGTCTACCCCGCCTTTAAATTATTTATCAAATTTAAAGTCTTGCCACTTTCCACCCGATGCGCGGTGAATTTCTTCCGTCAATAAAAAGATCTTCTCAACACACGGGGTTTCAGGATAAAACTCATAAAACTTACCATTATAAAAAGTGTAAAATCTTGAAATATCCGTACACATACCGTAAGTGGGGACTTCTTTTGGGCTAAGGTTAAACTTAAACGGTTGACCGTCGTTTACACCGTCGAAGGTAAAACCGTTTTCATCAATAGTAACGATACCCTCCCCAGTAATTAAAGAGGTATCTAAATTTTTTAGTGGCTTATAGTCTGGTAAAGTGCCTAATTTTACCTTGCACGTAAACTTGCCTAAACCGTCTTTGATTTGCTGTTTAACAACTTCCCTTTGCCAGTTAAACCAAGCCGTTTGGGTATCAAAAATTAGGTCGTTGCCAGCAGTTGCGTGCATTTGGTAAGTATCGTCTATCGTTACGCCGTAGCCACAATTTGAGCAGTTAAATGCGTTGCCACTACCTTTTAAGGTGAATTCTTTACCACATTTAGGGCAGATATATAGTAGATTTTCTAATCCGTCGGCAATAGTATCCATGTTAGAATAATGTATTTGTCTTTCTTTATTCCACTTAATATCGTCATGGTACAATTTTTGATTTATAATATCTTCAATTTCAGTATCGGATAAGGTAGAAATTTCTTCAGGGGTAAACATCCTATCAAAAACAACTTCAACCTTGCCTAAATGCTCGTCCTGCTTGTATTTGGGGGCAGTCATATACCCACCTTTTATAACGGAATAGTATACAGGTATGCCAAAATGCTTGATAAGTTTACCCGTGCCGATTGCAACGGGCTGATTCATCCCAGCGATAGAGTTCATCCCCTCGGGGAATAACACCACCTTGCCACCCGCTTTTATAATTCGGCTAATTTCCTTAATAGCATAAAAATCTGGGGTAAAGTTCTTTTTAGGCACAACTTGCAATAAAGAAAAGACGCCTTTTAAGTGGGAACGATAAAACTCGTTATATCCAGCTACAAAGTTAAAATTATTTGGCAATAACGGTAAGCCCGTAAAAATATAATCCATACGGCTAGAGTGGTTGCTTATAAATATGCAAGCGCCCTTTTCTTTACGGAAATCGTAGTTAAAAGTATAAGTTAAGCCGTATTTACGTTTAAACAATAACTTCCACACGCCACCTAAAATATTATATATTAGATATGGTGGTTTTTTAATTTTTTTTGAATACAACTTTTCTTCATTAGTTAAGTTTTTTGTAGCCATAACTATATTTACATCCCCCTAAAAAGTTTTACAAATTAACTATAATAAATTTTATCATATCATAAAATAAATGTCAATAGCGATAAAAACAATGCATTTTACTCTACAAAAAATATGCAACGAGATAACTGTTTTATGTTTTAACAATTAAAACTTTGTTAATAGTGAAGATAAAAGCTTATTGTTTCGTCTAAAAATAATTTTTAAAAAGGTATTGATTTTTACATTTTTATATGATAAAATATCTTTACCAAAAAAAGGAGGCTTATATTATGAAAAAACTTACTACTTTTATCGCAATTATCTTATCGTTTGTATTTATCCTCTCTTTTACAGGATGCACTAAGCCTGAGGATGAAGAAGCGATATTCAACGGCTCTTTTACGGAAGCTAGTGCAGAACAAGTTGCACAACTTAAAACAGAATTTGCCGATAAAGAAATCGTTGAAGATGGTAATAACAAAATAATTATTGAAATGGAAATGTCTTCCGCAGGTGCTTCGATGGAAATGAGTGGTTCAATGCTTATGAACGCACCCACTTTGCAAGACATTACTATGGGTGGTACGCTAGGTATTAAAATGCAACGCGAAGGCACTTCAATAAGTATGGATGCAAGTTATTACTATACCGACGGTTATCTTTACACCAACGCAGGTGGTCAAAAAGTTAAAATGCGCCTTGGTATAGAAGACTCTATCGATGAAATCGTAGGCGTTGACGCTGCTGACTTTGATATTGAAGAAATACTTGATTTTGCAGGCTTACAATACACTACTGATGGCGATTTAATTAAACTTAAATTTGCTACGACTGAAGATGGTTTAAATGTTGAAGCCGTTTACGTAATCAATAAAGTTACCAACAAAATAGTAGCGCAAAGGGTCGTTATGTCGGGTACGTCGCAAGGTGAAACCATTTACTTAAAAGTTGCTTATATACCTACTAGCGAAACTGTTTCACTCCCATCAGATCTTGATACCTACATATTAACTTCTAGCAACTTCTAAAAACTAAGCCCCCGTTCGGGGGCTTTTTATTATAACAATTTTTTTTAACGATTTAATTACCTTTTTTAACACAAATAATTATTAATATGTTATAATTATTTTAATATAACCATTTGAAGGAGTGTTTATGAATAAAAAGTGGTGGCAAGATGCCATCGTTTACGAAATTTACTGTAAAAGTTTTTGCGATACCAACGGTGACGGTATCGGTGACCTTAAAGGAGTTATAAGTAAACTACCCGTGCTTAAGGATTTGGGCATAAACTGTATTTGGTTTACGCCTATTTATACTTCGCCCCAAGTTGATAACGGTTACGACGTGGCTGATTATAAAAATATTGACCCTGCCTACGGCACGCTTGACGATTTTAAAACACTTTTAGATACCGCGCACGATATGGGTATACGCGTTATTATGGATATGGTGTTAAACCACTCCTCTGACGAGTGTTTTTGGTTTAAAGAATCCCGTAAATCCAAAGACAACCCCTACCGTAACTATTATATTTGGCAACCCCCGAAAAATGGTAAAGAACCTAACAACTGGGGTAGCTATTTTAGAGAAGGCAACGGCTCTGCTTGGGAGTTTGACGAAACCACTGGGGAATATTACCTCCATCAATACGCTATTAAAATGCCGGATTTAAACTGGGAGTACGAGCCACTTCGTAAAGAAATTTACGATATGCTTAACTGGTGGATAGACCTTGGCGTAGACGGTTTTAGGCTTGACGTATTTACAAGATTAAAAAAGACGCCGGGCTTCCCCGATACTACCAGAAAACCCAACGCGCTTGACAGAAACGGCTTTGTTGCCGACAGTGCTATGTGCACCAATATTGAAGGTATCCACGATATATTGCACGAACTTTATACTGAAGTTTTTGGCAAACGCGACGTTATGACCGTGGGCGAAGGCGCAGGTGTTTCTTACGATAACGCCCCAGATTATGCTTCCGCTGGGCGTGAAGAAATTGATATGGTTTACCACTTTGAACTTGGTAACCGTTCTAAATATCATATTTCACCACAAAATTTTAGAGAAGTTCAAAAAAACTGGGCTACCGTTTTTGATAAAAACGCGTGGGCGGTGCAATACCTATCTAACCACGATTCTGCAAGACAAGTTTCATGTTACGGCAACGATAGCGACGCTTTGCGCGCACCCTCTGCAAAACTTTTAGCAACGCTACTACACACCACGCCCGGTACGCCTTTTATATATCAGGGTGAAGAAATAGGTATGGTAAACGTAAAATACGATACTATTGAAGATTATAACTGTTGCTACACGCTTGGGGATTACCACGCTATGATGGAAAAAGGCGTTAGCCCCAAAGATGCAATTGACGTTTTAGCTCCGCGTAGCCGTGATAACGCGCGCACGCCTTACCAATGGAACGATAGAGAAAACGCTGGCTTCACCACGGGTAAGCCTTGGCTTAAAGTAAACCCGCGTTATAAAGATATTAACCTTGAAAAAGATTTAACTAGTAAAAATTCTATCTTTAACTATTATAAAAAACTTATCGCTATGCGTAAGGATTGCCCTGCTATCGTCGACGGCAGTTTAGAGTTTATTTTAGAAGATAGCGAGCAAATAGTGGCATATTTAAGGAAATGTATGCGCCAAACCTTACTTATCGTGGCAAACTACTCTGATAAAGAAGCGTCTTTTAAAATGCCTAATGAATTTAGCAATTATGCATTTAAACGACTTTTAACTAATTACGACGATAACTTGCCAATTTTAGAATTTAATAGAAACCTTTTGCCATACGAAGTTGAGGTTTATGAACTTAATAAACAAATTTCTGTAAAAGATTAATAACGGTTTAACGTAAATACTAGTGCTTTAATAAAATTTTTTACTTACTAATAAAAGGGAGGCAACAGCCCCCTTTTTTTATTATTGTGGGAACGTAGTTACGTTATCCCCCCATTTTTACCGTCATTATGAGGAGCGATAGCGACGTGATAATGCCCTGTATATTTTTCTTAGGTAGGGGATTCTCACGAAAGCCAAAAGGCTTTCTCAGAATGACAATAAAAATAATCCTGTCATTGTGAGGAGCGATAGCGACGTGACAATCCCCTGTATAATTTTCTATGGTGGGTAATTCTTACGCTACGCTAATAATGACCTGCATTTTTTTACTGTCATTGTGAGGAGCGATAGCGACGTGACAATCCCCCGTATATTTTCCTATAGTAGGAGATTCTCACGCAAGGCGTTGCCTTGCTCAGAATGACTTAAAAAAACGAGCGTTATTGTAAGGGCGCATACCTAAAAGGTTGTATACTAAAGCAAAACACGAAGTAATTTGCAGTATTTTATAGTAAATAAATAATAAAAAGGCTACGGAGCGAAACGTATTGATTAACAAAAGTGCTTTGGCTAGAAAAATACGATAAAGATTACGACTAACTTGATGGAGCATACCTAGAAGGTATGTAACTGAAAGTTAGACGCTTAGATTTGAAGTAGTTTATAATTATATATAATAAAAAAGGCTACGGAGCAATAAATAATTTATTAGTGTAACGCTTTGACGAGCAAAATACAAAAAGGACGAGTGTTATTGTGAGGGCGCATACCTAAAAGGTATGTAACTAAGCAAAACGCGAAGTAATTTGCAGTATTTTGCCGTCAAAAATAAATTAGATATTGCGTAGTAGCCGCAATAAAAAAGCCCCTGTTTAGCAGGGGCTTGTTTTTGTTTATTAACGCAGTCAGCGTAAGATAACGATATATACCAAATTGCGGTATAAAATTATCTCTTACTGAATTGCGGAGCTTTACGCGCTTTCTTTAAGCCGGGCTTCTTTCTTTCCTTCTTTCTGGAATCTCTGGTTAAGAAACCTGCCTTTTTTAAAGACGCTCTTAAATTTTCATCAGCTTCGTTTAAAGCTCTAGCGATACCGTGACAGATAGCGCCTGCTTGACCAGTTGTACCACCACCACAAACGTTAACTAAAACGTCGTATTTGGTAAGTGTATCGGTTAAAACGAGGGGTTGACGAACGATAAGTTTTAAAGTTTCTAAATCGAAATATTCGTCAATGCTCTTTTTATTGATAATGATAGCACCGTCGCCACCAGGAATAAGTCTTACCCTTGCGATAGCGCTTTTTCTTCTACCGGTACCCCAGTATTGAACTTTCTTTTTGCTAGTAGTCTTTGCCATTATAACACCTCACTATTTAACAAGTTGTAAAACTATCGGTTGTTGTGCTTCGTGCTTATGTTCAGCACACTTGTAGCTTTTGCACTTCTTCATCATATTAACGCCGAGTTTGGTTTTGGGTAACATACCCTTAACTGCATCGTAAACTGCTACGTCAGATTTAGTTTGCATAAGGATTTTGTAAGAAACTTCCTTTAAGCCACCAACGTGACCAGTGTGATGACGGTGCATCTTCTTTTCTAACTTTTTGCCGGTTAATACTACCTTGTCCGTATTGATGATGATAACGTAATCGCCACAGTCAACATTCGGGGTGAAGGTAGGCTTGTTTTTACCTCTTAAAATTGCCGCTACCTGTGAAGCTACTCTACCAAGAGGCATATCGGTTGCGTCAACTAAATACCATTTTCTTTCTACACTTTCGGCAGTTGCCATGTAGGTTTTCATAGTAAAATCTCCTTTTTTTATCTTTCTATAATTAAAGAAGCCGAATGCGGCTTGGGGGGCTAGTCCTTACCCGCAACAAACTTTCCTTTATAAACGCCTATTTATAATAAATTATAACCCAGTTATTGTCAAGCGTTTTTTAACGGTTTTTAAACAAAAAATAGCAATTTTACACTATTTTTGCACAAAAAACCCACCCCAACCTATATATTGTGGGTAAAAAAAATCTATACACAATTACTTTTTATATTCTACCGATAATAACGTCAACCCTTTTGCGGGCATCGCTTTAATGACGTTTGGACGTTTACCGGAAGCCAATACGGTAAGTAAATCTTCCACACGTAATTTACCGTCTGAAACCGCAGTAAGCGCGCCCATGATA
Source organism: Clostridia bacterium (assembly GCA_017624285.1). GTDB lineage: Bacteria > Bacillota > Clostridia > Christensenellales > Borkfalkiaceae > UBA11475. The sequence continues at coordinate 13,898 of JAGANI010000054.1, read as the reverse complement.
AACCTTACCATCTTATACAAAAACCCGTTACCAGTAACGCGTACCTCGTAAAAACCGTCCACCTTTTTTAGCGACATGCTATAAATTGTACGCACGGTATCAACAACGCTAGAACCAGTTGCAGAAAACACTTTAAAATCGTGCTTGCCACGTAAAACGCTAAAAGCCTGCTTAATTAAAGCTTCGTTAATAGCATCCACCCTAACGGCGAACCTATCTTTAACGGGGAGTTCTACGTCGCTGACGTAAAGCCTATACCCATAAGTTTTTCGTTTTGCCGAAAACCTTGCGTTAAAACCGTCTTGCGCCTCGCAAGAAGAAACGATTTTTATATCCTTCGGGAGTAGTCCGTTTAACGCTTTTGCGTAAGCGTTTGCAGGAATTTTAGCGTCAGTAGTAAACGAAGCCACCTGTCCTAAAGCATGTACCCCAGCATCCGTCCTACCACTACCCGTGATACGGATAACTTCGCCAGTAAGCTTATTTAAAGCTGTTTCAATAACTTCTTGCACGGTTAAACCGTTATCTTGCACCTGCCAACCCGCATAGTTAGTGCCGTCGTAGGAAATTGTTAATTTTATAACCATTTTTACACCCCGTTAACGGCTATATCGGCAACACTATCAACCAATTGGGGTTTACCCAACCGTTGGTAGCGCATATGCCAAAAAGTACTAACGCAACGGCTAATAAACCTAAAATGTCGCGGTACGTTATGCGTTGTTTTTTATATTTGGTCCTGCCCTTAGCGCCTGTATAGCAACGTGCTTCCATAGCATCAGCAAGCTCGTCCGCACGGCGGAACGACCCGATAAGCAGGGGTATAAGTATCGGGATAAGCGCCTTTGCACGCTTGAAAATATTGCCACTTTCAAAGTCTGCACCCCTTGCCTTTTGCGCTTTTATAATACGGTCTGTTTCGTCCATAAGCGTGGGGATGTATCTTAAAGCAATACTCATAATAAGCGCGAACTCGTGCGCGGGGAATTTAATAAGTTTTAAGGGAGATAATAAACTTTCGATACCGTCGGCAAGTTCTACGGGAGTAGTAGTTAAAGTTAAAAGCGACGTACCCATAACTATTAAAACGATACGCAAAGTTATAAAACCAGCCTTATATAAACCGATATCGGTTATTTTTATAAACTCCCATTCTAATATGGTATTGCCACTTTCGTTAAAAAAGATTTGCAATACGGAAGAGAATATAACGAAAAACAGTATTGCCTTGATACTTTTTAAAATTTTAATAATAGGCACTCTTGCAAAAATGCACGCTAAAAGTAAAAACAGCGTTGCTATTGCATAGCCCAAAAAGTAAAACTCTTTAACCAAAAATACGGCTACGATATATGCGATTGTCAATAAAATCTTGATACGTGCGTCCATTTTATGAACAAACGACGATACTGGATAATATTGACCGAAGGTTACTTCTCTCATAAGCCACCTCCGTTTTTAGCGCTTATAACTGCGTTAATAAATCCATCAACGGTTAAATCGCTATCGATATTTATACCACGTTCTTGTAATAAAGCCGTTAAATAAACGGTTAAAGGAAGTTCTAACCCTAAATTTTGCATTTCGATTGCGGACGAGAAAACGTCTTTAGGAACGCCGTGTTTAACCACCTTGCCATCTGCAAAAACCGCTACTTTGTTACAATTTTCACAAACTAAATCCATATCGTGTGAAACGATAACTATGGTTTTGACGAATTCCTTTTTTAAATAGTGCAACAAAGACATAAACTCGTCCTTGCCTTTAGGGTCAAGCCCTGCAACGGGTTCGTCTAACACTAAAACTTCAGGCTTGTTTACAATAACGCCAGCTATTGCCACCCTGCGTTTTTGCCCACCGGATAAATCGAAGGGGGATTTATCTTTAACTTCAAAATAATTTAAGCCAACGGCGTTAATAGCCGTGCGAACGCGATCTTCAACTTCTTCTTCAGATAAATTGGGCGAAAAGTTTTTAAGGCCAAAAGCAACGTCGCTAAAAACGGTTTCAGCAAAAAGTTGATACTCTGGATACTGAAATACCATACCGACTTTTTTACGCAAGTCTTTAAAACTTTTTTTTGCTTTTTTATTGACAAAAGAAAGGTCGTAATCGCCAACTAAAAGCGTGCCACCGTCTTTTTGTACGGGTAAAAGCCCATTTAAATGTTGTATGAAAGTGGATTTACCGCTACCCGTCCTGCCGATAATACCTAAAAAGTCCCCTTCCTCAATGACTAAATCAACGCCTTTTAAAGCATCGCTTTTGAATTTTGCTTTGGGATCGTAAGAATACTTTAAGCCTTTTGCAACAATGCGCATAAAGCCTCCCCCAAATCTTCTTTAGTTAAGATTTGTTTATCAATTTTTACACCACAAGTGTCCAGACGGGTGGAAATTTCAGTCGATAAAGGAACGTTTAGCCCTAATGAGACTAACCTGTTCTTTTGCGCAAAAATCTCTTGTGGAGTGCCTTTTAATACTACTTTGCCGTCGGATAACACTATCACCCTATCAGCGTCGACAATTTCGTCCATATAGTGGGTAATATGGATAACTGTAATGCCCCTTTCTTTATTGAGTTTTTTTACTACCGACATAACCTCATCCCTGCCAACGGGGTCAAGCATTGCAGTAGATTCATCTAAAATTAATACTTCAGGCATGATTGCTAAAACGCCGGCAATAGCCACCCTTTGCTTTTGACCGCCCGAAAGGCGCGAAGGGGTAGCCGTTTTAAAGTTTGACATGCCAACGGTATTTAAAACGTAATCAACACGTTTTAACATCTCATCTCTAGGTAAGCCGATATTTTCCATACCAAAAGCAACGTCGTCTTCAACAATAGAAGCAACCAACTGGTTATCTGGATTTTGGAATACCACGCCGACCGTTTTACGGATTTGAAAATGATTCTTTTTATCCCTAGTATCAAGACCATTTACGGTAACCGTGCCTAACGTGGGAGTTAAAAGCCCGTTAAAAAGCCTTGCGAGCGTACTTTTGCCCGAACCGTTATGACCGATAATCGCTACGAACGAGCCTTTTTCGATTTCAATATTGACGTCGGAAAGCGCCCTAGAATTTTTATCGTAATAATATGTTAAGTTTTGCGCTTTAATTATAGACACGGACTTACCTCCTTTCCCAATAAATCGGGTGGTTTTTAGATTATTATTGTAACACAATAAACCGTTTATAACAACTAAACCACGACATTTTTTAATTTTTTATTAATTTTGTCGAGCAAAACCACCTGTAGTTTTATTAAATTCGTCTTAAACTTGCAAAAAATTTGACCAAAAACGCCGTTTGTTATTGACTATTTTATATTTTAAATATATAATAAACTTTGGTGGTAGGAGAATTTGTATATGCCACCCAATAAACACAATAATCTTTTATGGAGGACAATATATAATGAGCACAAAATTGACAATTGACGGCAATACCGCTGCCAGCCACGTTGCATATGCTTTTTCAGAAGTAGCCGCTATCTATCCGATTACGCCTTCTTCCCCAATGGCAGAAGTTGCAGACGAATGGTCCGCACAAGGTAGAGTCAATATGTTCGGTCAAAAACTAAGACTTGCAGAAATGCAATCTGAAGCAGGCGCAGCAGGCGCTGTACACGGTTCGTTGGTAGCAGGCGCATTAACCACCACTTACACCGCATCACAAGGTTTACTCCTTATGATTCCGAACATGTATAAAATTTCTGGCGAACTTTTACCAACGGTTTTCCACGTAAGTGCAAGAGCACTTGCAGCACACGCTCTTAATATCTTCGGCGACCACTCCGACGTAATGGCTTGCCGTCAAACGGGCTTTGCTTTACTTTCGTCCAACTCTGTACAAGAAGTTATGGATCTTGCACTTGTTGCACACCTTTCTACTTTAAAAGCAAAAGTTCCTTTCTTACACTTCTTTGATGGTTTCAGAACCTCGCACGAAGTTTCTAAAATCAACGTTATCGACTATGACGAAATGAAGTCTTTAGTTGATATGGCTGATATCGATGACTTTAGAAAACGCGCGTTAAACCCTGAACATCCTATCCAACGCGGTACTGCACAAAACGCAGATATTTACTTCCAAAATAGAGAAACCGCTAACAAGTATTACGAAGCAACCCCTGCTATCGTACAAGAAATGATGGACAAGGTTTACGCACTTACTGGTAGAAGATATAACCTTTTCGACTACGTAGGCGCACCCGATGCTGAAAATATCATTATCTTAATGGGTTCAGGCGCAGACGCTGTTGAAGAAACCATTAACAAAATGAACGCTGAAGGCGACAAAGTAGGTCTTTTAAAAGTTAGACTTTATAGACCTTTCTCTATCGATGCGTTTATCGACGCACTTCCTAAGACGGTTAAAAAGATTGCCGTATTAGATAGAACTAAAGAACCTGGTTCTTTAGGTGAACCTTTATACCTTGACGTTTGCTCCGCTTTATTAGAAAGAGGTATGACTAACATTAAGGTTGTAGGCGGTAGATATGGTTTAGGTTCTAAAGAATTTAACCCGTCTATGGTTTACGCAGTATACAAAAACCTTGAAAAAGACGAACCTAAAAACCACTTTACCGTTGGTATTTACGACGATATTACCAACACTTCCCTTGACTTTAGCGAAAAATACAACGCTGCACCACAAGGCACTATCTCTTGTAAATTCTGGGGTCTTGGCTCAGATGGTACGGTTGGCGCTAACAAGAACTCTATTAAAATTATCGGTGATCATACCGACAAATACGTACAAGGTTACTTCTTCTACGACTCTAAAAAGTCTGGTGGTATAACCGTATCTCACTTACGTTTTGGTGATACGCCTATCCAATCAGCATACTTAATCGACGCTGCTGACTTTGTACAATGTTCTAACCCCTCTTATATTACCCGTTACAACATGACGGACGATATTAAAGAGAACGGTTCTTTCTTAATTAATACTTCTGCTACTACGCTTGAAGAACTTGAAAACTTCTTACCCGCATCCGTAAAACAAGATATCGCTAACAAAAACGTTAACCTTTACGTTATCGACGCTATCAAGATTGCGGCTGGCTTAGGCTTAAAGGGTAGAACCAACACTATTTTACAATCTGCGTTCTTCAAAATCGCTAACATCATCCCCTACGATCAAGCAGTTGAATATATGAAGAAGATGGCATATAAATCCTTTGCTAAAAAGGGTGACGCTATCGTTCAAATGAACTACGACGCTATCGACTCTGCTGCAGCAAACCTCGTTAAGATTGACGTACCTGCAAGCTGGAAAACCGCTACCGAAGGCGCACCGATGGCAAAAGTTAACGGTACTGATTACTTTAAGAACACCGTTGCACCCATCATCGCGCTTGAAGGTGATAAACTTCCTGCATCACAATTTAATGCAGACGGTTCAGTACCCACTGGTACAACCCAATACGAAAAACGTGGCGTAGCAGTACTCGTACCTAAGTGGAACGCTGAAAAATGTATCCAATGTAACCAATGTGCTTTCGTATGTCCGCACGCATGTATTAGACCTGCAGTAGTTGCTGAAGGCGCTGATAAGCCTGCAACGTTTGAAACCAAAGCTATGGTTGGCAACAAGGGTTATGAATTTAGAATGCAAGTTAGCCCGCTCGATTGTATGGGTTGTGGTGTTTGCGCAAACATCTGTCCTGCAAAAGAAAAGGCTCTTGAAATGGTACCCCTTGCTTCTATCGTTGATAACGAAACAGTTAACTATGAATATAGCGAAACTTTACCTGAAGTAAACGTTTCTGCTTGTCCTGGTTGCAAACCCACTACCGTTAAAGGCTCACAATTTAACAAACCTTTATTTGAATTCTCTGGCGCATGCGCAGGCTGTGGTGAAACGCCTTACGTTAAGGTAATTACCCAAATGTTTGGTGATAGAATGATTATTGCAAACGCAACTGGTTGTTCGTCCATCTACGGTGGTTCTGCACCGACCTGCCCGTACACCGTTAACAAGAACGGTCACGGTCCTGCTTGGGCAAACTCACTCTTTGAAGATAATGCTGAATTCGGTTACGGTATGAACTTAGCATACGGTCAAAGACGCGCTAAGTTAGCTGAAAAGATTGAACAACTTGCTGAAATCGCTTGCAAGGAAGAAGTTAAACAAGCAGCAAACAACTGGCTTGCTAACAGAAAGGATGCTGAAGGTAGCAAGAAGGCTTCTGCTGAACTCGTTTCACTCATCTCTAAGTGTGATGAATCTTGCAACGCTTACGATTTAGCACAAGAAATCTTAAAAGATAAAGACTGCCTCGTTAAAAAATCTATTTGGATCTTTGGTGGCGACGGTTGGGCATATGATATCGGTTACGGTGGTTTAGACCACGTACTCGCTTGTGGTGAAGACGTTAACGTATTAGTACTTGATACTGAAGTTTACTCTAACACAGGTGGTCAATCTTCTAAATCAACACCTACTGGTTCGGTTGCTAAATTTGCTGCTGCTGGTAAGAGAACTAAGAAGAAGGACCTTGGCATGATGGCTATGAGTTACGGTTACGTTTACGTAGCACAATGCTCGATGGGTTCTAACAAACAACAATTCTTAAACGCTATCGTTGAAGCTGAAAAGTACGACGGTCCGTCCCTTGTTATTTGTTACGCACCATGTATCAACCACGGTATTAACATGACCAAGTCTCAAGAAGAAGAAAAGAAGGCTGTTGATTGCGGTTACTGGCAATTATATAGATACAACCCGACACTTATCGACGAAGGTAAGAACCCCTTCTCACTCGATTCTAAAGACCCGACTGCTGATTACCAAGAATTCTTAGCGGGCGAAACTAGATACGCTTCCTTAAAGAAGACGCAACCTGCAATTGCAGACGCACTCTTTGCTAAGACTGAAGCTGATTCTAAGGCAAGACTCGCTGGTTACAAGAAGTTAGCAGGCAAAGAATAATTTAATAAAAAAAGGGACTCTTGAAAAAGGGTCCCTTTTTTTGCGCGTATTTTTAACGTTTGCCTTGCGATTAATAAATATATTTTTAAAATTTTTATCGGTTTTTTGATGCCTAAATAAACATAATTACGCAAAACGCCCTAGCACGGGGGGTTATATTTTATAAAAATAAACACTTTGACGAAATTTGTTACTTAATATTATTTAAATAAAAAACTTTACTTTTTTTGTCTTTTTATATTATAATACAATATATAGATATAATAAATACATTTAAAAAGCAAAAAATTAAGGCGTTTGTATGAAAAAGACTAAAAAGAAAAAGTGGGTACGCTTGCGTCATAAGATAATTACCAACTTAGCGCACTTTGTAATAGCACCCTTTTTAATAATTAAATACGGCATAAAAGCGATTAAGTTTAAAGATCGTAAAAAACAGTATTTTATAGTGTCTAACCACCAAACTGCGCTCGACCAGTTTTTTGTGGAAATGGTTTTTAGAAAGACCGTATACTACGTTGCTAGTGAAGATATTTTTAGTAAAGGGTTTATATCCGCCTTGCTTAAATGGGCGTTAAATCCGATACCGATAAAAAAACAATCTACAGATATTTTAGCCATTAAAACTATTTTACAAGTTGTAAAAGAAGGTGGCTCGGTTGCGATATTCCCCGAAGGTAACAGAACGTTTAGTGGCAAGACGGAGTACTTTAACCCAGCAATTATCGGGCTTATACGTAAATCGCGTATACCCGTTGCCGTTATGAATATTACCGGTGGCTACGGCGTTCAACCACGTTGGACGGACAAACCTAGAAAGGGTAAAATTAACGCTTTTGTAAAAAGGGTTATCGAGCCTGAAGAATACAATAAGTTATCCGACGACGAATTATATGCCTTATTAAAAACGGAACTTTACGTTAACGAAGCCGTTGATAATTTAACGTATAAATCTAAACGTTGCGCAGAATATTTAGAAAGGCTTATTTACGTTTGTCCCGAGTGTGGGCTTTCACACTTTAGTAGCGATAAAAACACCCTTACCTGCTTAAACTGCGGATTTAGCGTGGGGTATGCTGAAAATAAGACTTTTTACCCCGTTAATGGCAATATGCCGTTTAAATACGTAAACGACTGGTATACCTACCAGCAAGAATATATCTCTAACGTTGATTTAACGGCTTTTAACGATACCCCTGCTTACGTAGATAATGCAAAATTCTCGCTTAACGTACCTTACCAAAAGAAAGTGCTTTTATCTGAAAATGCAGAAATTTCGCTATACGGTAATAAAATTTTGGTAAAAACTGAAACCGATACGTACGAGTTTTTATTTGACGATACGTCGGTTGTAACAGTATTAGGCAGAAACAAACTTAACGTTTACTATAAAGAAAACGTTTATCAGTTTAAAGGGGATAAATCCTTTAACCCAATAAAATATATGCACTTTTATTATCACTATCAAAACGTTAAAAAAGGAGTGAAAGATGAGTTTTTCGGGATTTAACGTATGGGGTAGCTTAAACGTTATCGCCGTACTTTTGATAAGTTTGCTTGTGGCAAACATGTTAAAAAAGCTAATTAAGCCTTTAAGGGCGTCGCTTATACCGACTTCGGTTTTAGGTGGTATAATGCTTTTGATAATTTCTTCAATAGTGAAGTTAACGTCTGACGTTACGCTATTTAATACGGCGTTTTTTGGCGGTAATGGCACGACTATGCTTGAAATTATCACCTACCACGCTTTGGCGATAGGCTTTATTGCTAGCGCGCTTAAAACTTCTAATAAAAAAATGAACAAGCAACGCTCGGTTGAAATTTTTAACTCTGGCGTAACGACTGTTTCGACCTACTTAATACAAGCTGTTTGCGGTATGGGTATCACGATGATTTCCTGCCTTTTAGTTACTTCCCTACCAAATTATTCCGGCGTGCTTTTACCGTTTGGTTACGGTCAAGGTACGGGACAAGCGCTTAACTTTGGCAATATTTACGAATCACAATACTCTTTTACCGGTGGTAGGGCGTTTGGTTTAACTATTGCTGCGCTAGGCTTTTTATCGGCTAGTATCGGTGGCGTTATACACCTTAACCTACTTAAAAAGAAAGGCAGGGTTGTCATTTTAAAAGATGGTGAAGGCAACGATAACGAATCTTTTTACGATGAAAACGAAATACCTTCTAACGGCAGTATCGATAAGTTTACAATCCAAATAGCGCTTATAGTAATTTCATACATATTAGCATTTTTAGCGATGTTTGGTTTAAGTCAATTATTACCTGGCATGACCGATACGATATTTGGCTTTAACTTCTTGTTTGGCGTAATTTTTGCAACGCTAATCAAGGCGCTACTTAACTTTTTAAATAAAAAACAAATTATCAAGAAAAAACATACCAACAACTTTTTATTGACTAGAACTGGTAACTTCTTTTTTGATATCATGGTAGTTTCGGGCATAGCAGCTATCGATTTAACCGTGCTTGAAAATTACTGGGGCGTTATCTTGATAGTTGGCGTAGTTGGACTTGTTATCACCTATTTTTACAACTTACTAGTTGCAAAAACCCTATTTAAAGAATACGCTGACGAACAATTTTTGGCAATGTTTGGTATGCTTACGGGTACGGCTAGTACGGGTGTAATATTACTGCGTGAAATTGATGGTGAATTTAAAACCCCCGCACAAGATAACTTGGTTTACCAAACCTTGCCGGCAATAGTATTTGGTTTCCCCATGATGTTACTTGCTAACCTAGCACCTAAACAACCTTACTTAACGTTTGGTATATTGATAGCGTTTTTTATAGTTATGAACGTTATTTTGTTTAGAAGTAAGATATTTAAACGTAAAAATAAACCTGCTGTGGTTAATGAATAACCCCCTAAATTTATAAAACAAAGACCCCCGTTATCGGGGGTTTTAATTTTTAGTAAAACAAATAAAAAAATGTAAACCAACTATTGAAAACCTTTAATACATATGATAAAATAAGTTTATCGTAAAACAAAAGGAGATTTTTATGGCTAGTTTTGATAATGCTAAATGGATTTGGAGTAGTTTAAACTATTCTTACGACGAATATGCTGAATTTGTTTTTGATTTAGAAATTAAAAACTTAAACGATAGTTTAGTTATAAACCTAGCGTGCGATAGTAACTATATTTTAAGTGTAAACGGAAAGGAAATTGCTTTTGGGCAATACCCTGACTACCCCGATTATAAAGTTTACGATAGCGTTAATTTAAGCAACTTAACGGTTGGCAAAAACCAGATTAAAATTACCGTATGGTATTACGGTGTGGATTCTTCTACCTACCTAACCGATAAAGCAGGGCTTATTTTTACGGTTGAACTTGGCGGCGACACAATATTAAATAGTAACGAAAATATTTTATCTAGAAAAGATATCACGTTTGAAAACCACCGCGCTTTATGGATTACCACCCAGTTAGGCTATGGCTTTAAAAAACTTGGCAACGTTGTAAACGACTTACCTTTTACAAACAGCGTTTGTATTGAAAAAAGCAAGAACCTTAATCCCCGCCCGATAGACAAATTAGTTTTATCTAACTTAGTTAGTGGTGAGCCTTATAAACATAACGGCACTTATATTATAGATTTAAAAGAAGAAACCGTAGGCTTTATTTACTTAAAGGTAACTGCTAAAGACGGTGATAATATTAAAATTTATTACGGCGAGTGGCTCAATAGCGATGTCGAAATACAAAAACAAATGCAAGGTGGCGGCAACTTTTACGTTGAATACGTCTGCAAAGACGGCGTAAATGAATACGATAATAAAATGCGACGCATCGCAGGTAGATATTTACAAGTTTACTGCCCCGATACCGTTAAAATTGACGTAATGGGTATTATTCCGGTAGATTACCCATTAGTAAAATTACCTGTTAACTTTAAAAACCCTTTGCGAAACAAAATTTACGACGTAGCCGTAAAAACACTTACCAGTTGCATGCACGAGCATTATGAAGACTGCCCTTGGCGTGAACAAGCCCTGTATAATATGGACAGCCGTAACGAAATGCTTTTTACTTACCTTGCTTTTAAAGATTATCGCTTTGCAAGGGCGTCGCTTAAACTTATGGCTAAAGCGCCTTTAAAAGAAGGTATTTTGCCCATTTGCTTCCCAGCGGGTACAAACCTAACGATACCGTCTTTTTCGCTTATATATGCCGTACAAACGTGTGAATATATCGAGAATAGTGGCGATACCGAGTTTATTAAGGAAGTTTTTCCACAAATAAAATCGGTAATGGATACTTTTATAGCAAATTTTGACCCCGTTATGGGCTTACTTAAACGCTTACCCTACCCACATTGGAATTTTTACGAGTGGTCATACGGCTCTGACAACGCTTGGGAAATAAACCGTAAAAATAACGACGGTTATAAACCCACGTACGATTTAAATTTAAATTGCTTTTTTGTTTTTTCGCTTAAGTATTATAAAAAATTATGTTCTTTAGCTGGAGTGGAATTTAATTTTGACGAAGACGGCTTAAAACAAAAAATCGTTGAACACTTTTATGATACGGACGCTGGTTTATTTAAAGCACAACTTGACGGTGAGCCTTTCTACACCGTTTTGGGTAACAGCCTTGCCATTTTAGCAGGGCTTGGCGATAAAAAGATGTGCGATAAACTAATTAATGATGAAAAATTTGACGATGGTGGCAATCGTGATGAAAGGGACAGTGCATTTAAAAATAAACCGAAACTAGTCCCCGTTACCCTATCAATGTGCTTGTATTTTTACGACGCATTACTATCTGTCGATAAAAACTATAAAGATTTTGTTTTAAGCGATATGGAGCGTAAATTCAAAAAAATGCTTGACGAGGGGGCTACAACTTTTTGGGAAACCGAACTTGGTTATAAAGATTTTGGCATGAGAGGTAGTTTATGCCACGGGTGGTCTGCTTTACCGATAAGATATTACCACCTGCTTAACGGCAAAGACTACTTTGACGGGACACTTTAATATTTAATACAAAGTAAAAAGACTAACGATATCGTTAGTCTTTTTTTACGAAATGATAAAATTTAATTTTTACATGCGTTATAAAGTTTACGCGTTAGGGGTTACAAGCGCTATATTAACAACGTAAGTCTTTCTGTTTATACTAATATTATATTTGCCACCAACGCTTACTTTAATTTTAGTTTCAAAAATAACTGAAATATCACTACTAACCGACGGATCTAACGTGATTTTATAGTTGCTTGTATGTACGCTGTTAAAAAAGCTTACGAATTTACCTGCTTCTATATTAAAATCGTTTATATAAAACTCGTCGGGGTTTGAGGGACTAATGGGCATTTCTACCCAGTCAGTTGCCACACTATAAATACTACAGTTTTTAAAAGCATAGTGTACGGGGGTGGTGATTTCGGATAAATACACTAAATCGAACTTCATAGTATCCACGTCAAAAATCACTTTGTATTTACCTGTTTTTACTACGTTTAACTGGATATCGTAGCCTTCTTCTTTTTCTTCAACAGCGTACTCGGTATCGGCGCTATCGCTTAGCGATGCGTAAAAATCAATCATATTAGAAGGTATCATCAAAAAATAATCCCCCTCATATAGATACATATTATCGTACACACGCTTGTTGCCGTCAAGGTAAAAATAATCTACTTCAAAATAATGCCCTTTGCTTTCAAGATATAAAGACAACTTATCTGACGTGTAATATGTAACGCCGTCTACTGGGGTAATATGCTCGTCTAAAATATCTTCGTGGGCAACTTCTTTAACGTCGGAGTTATAACCAGTATCACCATTAAATAAGTCGCAACCGACCAACCCATAGCTTAAGGTTAGCATTATGATTAAGATAAAATATAAAAAAAACTTCTTCATAAATCTATCCACCTCCTTTTTTATAATTTTACCATACAAAAAATTAAATTACAAGGCGTTTTAAATATTAAAATTTAGTAGGTGGCAAATATGCCACCTACGTTTAATTTATATTAGTTACATTTTAATCTTGCCCATTAGAAAAGGGATTTTTACTTGTTATTTCTTTTTAAATACTGCGATAAGGTCAGCAAAACTCTTTTTCTTTATAACAAACCAGAAAATTGCAAAGCCACCAAAACCTGCAACTGCAACACTACCTGCTACGATACCGATAATTGCACCCGTAGAAAGCCCATCGTTAGATTTATCTGGAGTTATATTAGAACCAGGACCTAATGGACCACTTGACGGAACGTCTTCCCACACCGCAAAAAAGGTTACGTTAGCAGTAACGTCATACTCATAACCAACGGCGTATTGCGTACCCGATGCGCTACCTTCTGCCCAACACTTAAACTGTTTGCCCGTAGGCGCGGTAAAGCCACATTCTGGGAGAACGTATCCACCAAGTTGATCAGTTTCGTCAAGCATAGTGCCCGTACCGCCGTTTGCGTTAAAGGTTACGGTATATTTTACAACAGGAACATCTTCCCATACTGCATAAATAATTGTTTCTTCCGTAACCGTAATCTGCTCACCGGGTTGCTTTTGCTGGCCACCAAGACCGCCGATTGCCCAAGCCTTGAACTTCTTACCTGAAGGAGCATCAAGTCCTTGTGCGCTCATCAAAGTATGTTGTGTACCAATGGCTACCGTATCACTATCAACAATGTTTCCGATAGAATAATAGGATACCGTTACGGTAGGAGCGTTTTTCCACATTGCAATAGCATAAACGTTAGAAGTGACAGTAATCGTTTCGCCCGCTTTCTTCTGCGCAATTTCTATACTATCCATTGCGTTTTCGCCTACACGAATACTCCAATAGTCAAAAACTTTTCCGTTGGGTGCAACCATTGAACCAAAAATTTCATAGGAATCCAAGGTGTAATTTGATCCGTGTTCAACATAGTCAGCACCGCCCGAACCTTGACCTTCTCCTACGCCGTAAGAAAC
>JAGANI010000053.1 GCA_017624285.1 Clostridia bacterium | reverse complement strand
ACCTCGTCAGTATCCATACAGAAAGTTTCATTACCGAGTAGATTTTTAAGTTTATATACGGAAGAAACGTCAAACAAGAACACGCCCCCGCTACTTAAAGCGTTAAATACCTTTGTAAAAAACGCTTCAACCTTTTTTGGTGAAAGGTAGTTAACTACGTCGTTAACAGCAGTAACAAAGCCAAGGTCGGTAAAACCCGAAAAATTTTCAGCCGACTGACGTATATAGGGTATCTGCCCGTCGGAAAGGTTAACCGCCTCGTTAAGCATATCAAACGAAACGTCCGTACCAGTAACAACAAAACCGTTTTCGGCAAGCGCGCGGGTAATTAACCCCGTACCTGCGCCAACGTCTACACCAACGTTATTTGGCGTTTTAGAAAGGCTTTTTACGATAAACTTAGCCCATTTATCGTAATTTTCACTTTGTTGAAGATGCTCGTAAAACTTAGCGAGCGCGTTGTATGCATCCATTTTACGATTTACCTTTTGCCTTTTTTGTTAGACTTTTTCTTTTTAGGTTTATTTGCCTTTTTGCCTTCTAATTCAAGACGCGTCATTTCTAAAAGGCGTTCAGTTTCATCATCGGGTGAATCTTCTTCCACTTGTTGACGTATAGCCACGTATCTCTCGTCGTTGATATGTTCACTAACGTATTTATCATGGTCTTTACGCATATTTTCCTTCTGGTCGGAAAGCCTTTGTAAATCGGCACGGCTAAAGTTGGTGGGTAATTCTTCGATAACGATATCGTCGTCGATAGGTTTAATAGGTCTAGAAGTAAGGTCTGAAACCACCTTCTTTTGCGCCTTGTACTTATCAACTTCCTTCTCGTTAACACGCTTTTGCTTATCATAAACGCCACGGTTACGGTTTTCTTTAGGAAGGTTAATGTTGATATACTTATCAAATACCCAATGCCCGTAAACCGTCCATACGAGAACGGTAAACGCAATACCTAAAAGTATTATGATTAAAAAACCGATAGACATTAAGAAAGTGCCAAAGAACAAGAACACGTACGGCAAAGCCGAAACAGCAAGCATAATAAGGTTGCTTGGCAATAACGAAATTGCAAAGATAAACGCATTTTTGATTAAAGCGCCAAACTTAAGTTTATAAGTAACGCCCATAAGCACCATATAGATAACCATAATGGTAATAAGCGCTAAAAAGACGTAAAGTAGTACTTGTGAAACTATAAACAGCCACCTAAGCTTAGGCATAGTAACCGAAAGTAAAACAGCATAGTCTTTAAGTATCATTATAAATAAAAACAATACTGAATAAATTAAAAGCGAAGCAGTAACAACGATATAGTTTTTTTTGATACCTTTAAGAAAGTCGTTTGCGACGAAAACACCTTCACCCCAAACAAGGTTACGTATAATATACGCACCCCCCGAGAGTGCAAGCCCAGCAAATAACATAACTAGCGGTAAAAACTTTAAGTAAGTGATATCCGTCTGTAAAACAACCATTTCTTGCAGGCCCATCATATTAGGTGGCGCAGGATAGCCAAGTGGCCCAGTACCTGCGTTAAACTGGTTGCTTTGCCCCATAGTTGAGTACCCTGCAAAATTTAATAAAATCAAAAAGATTAGCGGGGCAAACAAAACAAGCATTATAATGTTAGTCAATAAAATTTTGCCAAAATTACCTTTTAAGGTGTCCCAAAAAAGTTCCCACCTGTTGGTAGGAAGTGTACTTTTAGCATAATCATCCGACCGTTGGATATTCATTGATAGTTTTGAAAAAATACCTTTTTTAGCCATTAAAAACCCTTTTAGCGAATTTACGCCATATAAATCTAAGTTTATTTTACACCATAAAACGTTTTTTTACAATTAAAAGACTACAAAAAAAGAAATATTTATTAATAAATATTTCATATGGTTTTTATTTAGATATAAGTTTTATCGATATGCACCATTTATTATAATAAAAAAGCAAAACAACGGATAACGTAGTGCATAGTTTTTAAATTAAAGCAAAATTAAAACAAAAAATTATAAAAGCAAAAACACTTGAAAACTTAACGTAATTGTTATATAATAGTAATACTAATTAAGGATAATTGTTAAAATGCTTAAAGAAAATTTAGATAAAGTTTTTGACGAAATACGCTTTGGCAATAACTTGGGTGAACCTATTACAGTTGTCGGCGCAGGTAAATACGTTGATATTGACACCTTAAAACGCGCAGTAGAACTTGGCTTAAAAGATATCGGTGATAATAAAGTGCAAGAGTTTAGGGATAAAACAAGCGCTTTAAGTGGCGTAAACTTTCACTTTATAGGTAGACTGCAAAAAAATAAAGTTAAGTATTTAATAGGCAAAGTAAAGTTAATACAATCTATTGATAGTATCGCTTTGGCGGAAGAAGTTGCTAAGCAATCAGTAAAAAACAATTTAGTAACGGATATACTTATTGAAGTTAACGTTGGTGTGGAAGATAGTAAAGCGGGCTTTTACTTAGATAACGTATTAGATGCCGTAAAAACCATAAGTAAGCTTAATGGCGTGCGCGTAATGGGTTTAATGGCAATGCTTCCCTATACCGACGATAACGAGCTTTTATCAAAATTATGTTTACAAACACGTAGCGTTTATGATATAATAATTAAAGAAGGCTACCCTTTAACGTATTTATCGATGGGTATGTCGTCTGATTATAAAATTGCCATAAAAAACGGTAGCAATATGATACGCTTAGGCACGTGCCTTTTTGGTGAACGTGATTACAGTAAAAATTAGCCTTATCTTATCGTTATTGTGTTGAATATATTAACCCTACTTGGGAAGAAATAATATTATAGGTGGAATATGAGTATTTTTGATTTTTGGAATAAAAAGGAAAATAATGAACAAGGCGTAGGCTTTGACGTATCCGATAGGGCTGTTGTTGATAACCCCAGCAAAAATGGCCCGTTATATGATTGTCGTCCTAAAGGCTATGGCGACGTTGAAGTTATTATTGATAACCTTAAAAAAGGAAATCAAGTTTTATTACATGTTGAAGAATTAAAGCCTTCTACAGCAATTAGGGTTTTAGACCTTTTATCGGGCGCTATTTATGCCCTTAACGGCGGTATTACCGAAGTACAAAAAGACGTGTTTTTATTGACACCGTCAGGCATCCAACACGCTTAAAAACATAAAATGACAGCCCACGTATGTGGGCTTTTTTATTGTGGGAGATTCTTACGCAAGGCGTTGCCTTGCTCAGAATGACATT
>JAGANI010000052.1 GCA_017624285.1 Clostridia bacterium | reverse complement strand
TGCTGACCAATACGTTATCGACGCAGATACTTGTGTAAGCTGTGGTTCGTGTGCAGACGGTTGCCCTGCAGGTGCAATTTCCGAAGAATAATTTACGGATAAATTAGTGGCCCGAGGTTTCTCGGGCCTTAATTTTTTAACCCGTTAGGGGGTCAATTTATTTTTACGACGTTTATTTAGGGGATACGTATGCTTGTTAAAGAAGATTTAGGTATAGACAATTTAATAATTTATCAGGATACGGATTTATACAAGTTTACTTCGGACGCCGTATTATTATCACGCTTTGCAAAGGCTAAAAAGAACGATATCGTCGCTGATTTTTGTTCGGGTAGTGGTATCGTTGGGTTAAACTTTTACGCGCTTAATAAATCGGTCGTAAAAAAGGTGGATTTGTTTGAATTGCAAGCTTCATCATGCGATATGGCGTCTTTAACCATTAAAGAAAACTGTTTGCAAGATACGATTTTCGTCCACAACCAAAAGGTGCAAGATATCGATAAGTCGTTAAACGGGGCGTATTCTTTAGTGCTTTGCAACCCACCTTATATGAAGGCTGATTGTGGCTTTAACGACCCCGTGTACGAGCGTGCCGTTTGTAAGGTAGAGTTAACCATTACCTTAAAAGAAATTGTCGAAACCGCTAAACGGGTGCTTAAATTTGGCGGTAGGTTTTGTTTAGTGCATCGCGCAGATAGGCTTTGCGAAATTATTTTTGATTTAAAAAACAATAATTTAGAGCCAAAGCGTATTCAGTTTGTAACCGGCGCGGACGGTAAAACGCCTTACCTAGTGCTAATCGAAAGCGTCAAGGGCGGTAAAGAAGGCGTTTATTTAGAGCCTATTTTATTAAATACTGCAAATACGGAGGGTTAAAATGCTATATATAGTTTCAACACCGATAGGTAACCTAAAAGATATATCGTTACGCGCGCTAGAAGTGTTAAAATCGGTGGATTTAATCGCTTGTGAAGACACACGCCACTCTTTAAAATTTTTATCGGCTTACGATATCAAAAAGCCACTCGTTTCCTACCATAAGTTTAACGAGCGTGCAGAAAGCGAGCGTCTTATCGATCTTTTGCGTGATGGTAAGGATATAGCGTTAATTTCTGATGCAGGTACGCCGTTAATTTCCGACCCCGGTAACGTACTTACCAAACTTTTGGTAGAAAACTCTTTACCATTTACGGTAATCCCGGGGGCTTGCGCATTTGCGCCTGCGTTAATTTTATCGGGCTTAGATACCGCGCGTTTTTGCTTTTTAGGGTTTTTACCTGAAAAACAATCTCAGCGTATAAATTTTTTGGAAAAGTATAAAAATATAGATGTAACTTTAATATTTTATTCTGCTCCACACGACGTTTTAAAAGATATCGACACCATCCACTCTGTTTTTGGCGATCGCAGGGCTGTTGCCGTACGAGAGATTACTAAATTATACGAAGAAGCCATACCTTTTAACCTTGCTAACGGCTTACCTAAAGAGCCTAGGGGAGAGTTTGTCTTAGTTGTAGAAGGCGCTAATGACTTAGATAAATTTAGCGATATATCCGTAGAGGACCATATCAAGATGTATATAGATAGTGGTTTAGATAAAAAGGAAGCTTTAAAAAAAGTCGCTAAAGAACGTGGCGTATCTAAATCAGATTTGTATAAACTTACCTTAAACGATAGGTAACGTATATCGTTGTTTAGTAGTGATGGCGTAAAAAAGAAGTAAAAAGTAGGCGTAAAAACTTTCTTGTTTTTTTGTTTGACTTTTTACGTAAAAAATTGTATTATGTTTAGGAGGGAGTAGTCCGGACGCTAAGCGTGTGGCAAATCAACAATCCCGACCGTAAGGTCTGGTTTGCCTTAATGGACAAGACTCGTTTATTTTTTTGTATAAAAATAAATGCTCCCCTTACTATAATTAATAAAGGCAAGGGGCTTACGCCCCTTTTTTGTTTTACTTGGGCGCACAAAGGAGGTTTTTATGTTAGATTTTTTAAATTGGGACGTAGTAGCGTACGTAGGCTTACTTATAGTAGCCTTTTATATGCTCAGCAAAGGGTCGGACTGGTTTGTTGACGGCGCTGCAGGCATCGCAACTAAACTTCGCATACCACAACTAATTATCGGCTTAACCATCGTTGCAATGGGCACTAGCGCGCCTGAAGCAGCGGTAAGTATTTCTTCTGCGTTTAGCCCAAACGGTGCAGATATAACTATTAGTAATATAGTAGGTTCAAATATACTTAACGTACTTATTATTTTGGGTATATCATCGGTAATAACTTCGCTCGCCGTAGATAAAAACACTTTTATTATTGATATCCCCGTAACCATTTTAGCGACCGTGCTTTTAATGATTTTTGGTATCGACGCCGTAATTTTATGGTGGGAAGCCGTAATAATGCTCGTTATCTTTATTGCTTATATCGGCTTTTTAATCTACAAGGCTATGAAGGAGCGTAAAAACGTTACCAACTCTTTAGAGCCGTTGGCTGAGGAAGAGCCTGTTAAAGAAATTTCCACCATTAAAGCAATATTTTTAGCGATTGTAGGGTTAGCTATGATAGTTTTAGGTAGTCAAGGCGCAGTAGAGTCAGCTACGTATTTAGCTGCTAAAATGGGTGTTGACGATAAACTTATCGGTTTAACCGTCGTTGCGTTAGGTACTTCGTTACCAGAACTTTTCACTTCAGTTAAGGCAGCGCTTAAAGGTAATGCGGATATTGCTATCGGTAACGTAGTAGGTTCAAACATCTTTAACCTTTTACTTGTCGTTGGCCTTACGGGCGCAATCACCCCAGTGCCGTTCGCTCCGTCGTTTATGATTGATAGCGCCGTTGCTTTAGGTGCAATGCTTTTATTGCTTTTTGCTTCATTAAAGGGCAAAAAACTTGGTCGTGTGGGCGGCGTACTTATGCTTTTATCTTACGCGGGTTATTTTGTATACTTGTTATTTACAAACGGTCTTATCGGCTAAAAGTAAAAATATAGCCCTTGGCGTTAAATTACGCCAAGGGCTTTTTTGTATTAAAAATTAATGTACGTATATCGTTTTTTTAGACGTTTTATATTAAAACGACGCTAAAAGTATTAAACGTGCGCGTTATCAATTAAGTAAAAGTTTTTAACGTCTTTTAAAACTTCTTTGGGTAATGGCTTATCACAATAAACTTCATCAAAATCGGAAATATGGCAAAGGTTATGCCAGCAGTTTATGCCTATCTTAGTGCTGTCTATCAAAAGTACCTTCTTTTTAGAGCGCTTCATTATTGCTTGGCGAAGTTCGTTTTCCATAATAGAAGTATCCGTAGCAAAACCATCGTCCGATAAACCGTGGCAAGATATAAAACAAACGTCAGCATTAAAAGTATTTATCGTGTCAATTGCGCATTGACCTACTAGCGATAACGATCTCTTTAAGCCTTGCCCACCGGTTGAATAGTATTTTAGATTAGTTTCGTTAAGTAAAAATAGCGTTTTGATACCGCTTGTTATAACGATAACGTCTTTAAATTTGCTTAAAAACCTAACCGTTTGCATAGCAGTTGACGACGCATCTAAAAAGATAACGCTCCCGTTAGAAACGTTATTATTTACGGCATCTTTAGCCAAAGCCACTTTAGATTTTATCTGCGCGCCTTCTCGTAAAAAAAAGTCGATATTGATATCAGCAACGGTGTTTTTTAATACTGCTTTGCCGTAGCTTCTAATAATCAAGCCTTTTTCTTCTAAACGTTTAAGTTCACGCCTGACGGTAGATTCACTTACGTAAAGGGTATCCATTAAAAGGGGTAAGGTAACTTCACCACGTTCTTTAATTAAGTTTAGTATAACTTCTTCTCTAGATAAATTTTCCATATTCTTATTGTATACTTTTTTTATGGTGTTGTCAATGCTAAATGAATTATTCGTGATTAAACCCATCTTAATTTTCATAAAAATCGCTTAAAACATGAAAAATTCGCTCATAAATATCGCAAATGATTGACTAAATCGCTCAAACGGTTTTATCATTATAAAAAAATAGTGAGGCTACATATGAATACCAAAGCAGTTAGACTTTACGGGGCTTCTGATATTAGGTTAGAAGAATTTTCTCTTCCCACTCTTTCCCCAGACGAAATTTTAATGGAAGTAGTTACCGATACTTTATGCACGTCCACCTATAAAGCGGTTAAACAAGGTTCAAGCCACAAGCGCGTGCCACCTGATATCGATAAAAATCCAGTTATCATCGGTCACGAAATGTGTGGTAAAATCGTTAAAGTTGGCGATAATTTAAAAGGGGCTTGGCAGGAGGGGCAAAAGGTAGTTATTCAACCTGCGTTAAAGTTAGACTCTGGCTACGACCCAGGGTATTCTTATAAATATATCGGTGGAAACGCTACCTACGTTATAGTGCCTAAAATTGTACTTGAACGTGGCTGTTTATTGCCGTTTAACGGCGATACGTTTTTTGAAGGCTCTTTAGTAGAAGCGCTAGGTTGTATACTTCGCGGGTATAAGGGCTTTTATCATACTGATTACACCGATTATACGCGCACCGACGGCGCTAAAAAAGGTGGCAGGATCGCCATTTTAGGTGGTGCAGGCCCTATGGGTATAGGCGCTGTTGAACTTGCTATAGGCTACGCTGGCGTTAAGCAGGTGGTTGTTACCGATTTAAACGACGATAGATTAAACTTTGCTAAAAAAATGTGTCCAATATCACGCGCAAAGGAGTTGGGGGTAGACCTTAAATATATCAATACTTCAGCTTTTACCGACCCCGTTACGGCACTTAAAGAGATATCCGACGGTGGTTTTGACGATGTTTTCGTAATGGTGCCAGTCCCAGCGTTATTTAATCAGGCAGAGCAAATTTCAAAAGAGGACGGTTGTATAAACTTCTTTGCAGGTCCTGCCGTACACGATTTACAAGGCTCGCTCAATTTATACAGAGTGCATTACGACGGAATACACGTCGTAGGGACTGCTGGTAGCATACCACAAGACACGGTAGAAACCATTTCCTTAATAGAAGATAAAAAAATCAACGCAGGCGCGCTCGTATCGCATATTATGGGTTTAGACGCAGTTATCGATGCTGTTTTTGGGTTGGAAAAACCCAACGGTTCTAAAAAAGTTTGCTACTGTCAGTTATCGTTACCGCTTACGGCTATTTCAGACTTTGCAAAACTGGGCGAAACCGACCCCATGTTTAAAATGCTTGACGAAATCGTTAAACGTAACGGTGGCGTATGGTGTAAGGAAGCTGAAGATTATCTTTTAGTAAACGCACCTAAAATTTAATATATAAAAGCACACTAAACTAAGCATTTTGCCTAATTTTAGTGTGCTATTATTTTGCCGTTTTTTAAGTTTATTACTATGCTTTTTCTATATAAAGTCTAAATTCTTTTAAATTGATTGTTAAAATATACTCACCCGGCTCTTTAATATATTGACCGGATGCAACTATATCGTCTTCAGCAATTACCATTAAACCGTAAGGTAAGCCCAACTTTGGGTAAAATTTGGGTATATCAACGTAAGGGTCGTTAGGTTTGCCTTGCGCAGTAAAATTGTAAGTAAATAAGTACGGGGTGTCGCTATTTACAGGTGTAAGCACGTTGCCTTGCTCCCAGCCAACCTGACAAAAATACGTTGCCGTATCGGGGTTTTGTAGTTCAAACTTTAAGGCGTAGGTTTTGGCGTCAAGGTAAATTTTATATCTTCCACCAACGTGGGCGTAGAACCCATCTGGGTTTTTACCGTAGGTGCCGTTGTAGTATACTAAAACGTTAGAGATGGTGTAATCAGCCTTCATTTTATAGCGCCCCGTGTGTGAAGCGTTGTAAAATGCTACCGAAGCGTTAAGTGGAATTTCGGCTTCTATAAAATACTGGTTACTAGTTGGGTCTAGCGTCATCGGAGTATAAGAATAGTTTGACGATGAAACGTGTACGTAAAGTTCGCAACTTTTTATGGTTTCGTATACGGGCGTAACTATATCGCCAACTTTTACCATATCGATTGAAAGGGTTTGGATATCTAATACTAAGTCGTAAATCCCTTGTTTTATGATGTTTATTTGTAGGGGAGTGCCTTTATCGGTATATTCGATTTCAGCATATTCTTGGTCTAAATTATCGCTTAAACTAGCGTAAATTACACCCAAATCATTTAAGTTTTTATAATAAATAATTTGAAAAAAATCTTCCTCGTAAAAATAGATATTGTGGTAAATACGCTTATTTTCGTTAGTAGTATCTAGTGTAAACGGTCTACCCGTGGTATAGTTACCGTTAACTTCCGTCACTAACGAAACCGATTTAGACGTGTAATAAGTTTCGCCATCGATATACGCGTTATCGTCGTCTACGGGTGGGGTAAAGGTGTCTAAATCAACCGAGTTATCAATTTGTGGCAAGTCGTTACTACCGCCGTTGCCACCACCGTTACCGTCGTCACCTAAAAAATCGCACCCGATTAAAACAGTAGTGCTTATCGAAAATAATAATGCTAATATTATAAACAAAAATTTTTTCATAATTTCTCCTTGTAGTAGTTATAACACAAACTTTTATAACATTATAACAATAATATTTTTATTGTTCAAGTGTTTTTAAAAATAGGTAAAAAATCCGACCTAAAACTCAGGTCGGATTTTTTTATTGCTTTATATTTTTTTAGGGTATAAGGTGATAGGATTTTTAGAAGAAGCCGTAATTTTTATATAGTCGTTGTCCATTTTTATAGTAGCATCGTTAACTTTTAATGCGTAATTTGCATTTTTATACTTAAATAAAACGTCGTTATCATATATAGATACGGTTTTTAAAATTGAATTTTTATATAGCAATAGTTCGCTTGCGTTTATTACGATACTGTCTTCAAAAAAGGTAACGTAATTATCGCCAAAAGTGATATTTAAGACCCCGTCCCCAGCCTTTTTGGCGGCAAATGGGGAAATATTAGCGTTTATGTTTAACCCACACTCTTTTTTGCTAGGGCACTCTCTCGTGTCTATTATAGGTAAGTTTTCAAATAAGGCGTCAAAGGTAGTACAAACGTTTTCTAGATAAAAATCTTTAATTCTATCGTCAAAAAGGTAAAGACTTCTAAAAAACAACTTGTCCTCGTAACGGAATAAATTTGCCGAATAGTTTTTGCAGTTATAGTATACTGATTGAACGTCAACCGTATCAAAATTATCAAGCGCTACGACTGCAGTTGCAGGCGTACCGTTTGCGTAACGGTTTTTAAAAAGTTCACCAGTATCGGACATTTTTTTAAACGAAACGCCTTTTTCAAGGAGTTTTTCGATTTGGTATTTTAAGCCTTTAAGTATGTTTTCTTTATAGGGGAAAAAGCTATTTTCTTGTCCTATTTGCGCGTAGCCAAAACCCAAATTTTCATTATCAAAATAAGTTTTAAACATCCAGTTTACGCAATTCTTGTGCGAACCCATCCCCCAGCAAGGTTCTAAAGTAAAACAAGCATAGTCTTTGTCTTGCTCGATAAATTGCTTAGAACTATATTTATGGTTGTCGTAATTATGTATAGGGCAAGGTCCAAGCAAACGAAACACCGGTACGTTAATCTGGGTTTTTTTACTTTGCGCAGGGGTAAATATGTTGTTTACTGAAGGGAAGTAGGCTTGGTTAAAGTATCCACCTTTTAAGGTATATGCGTCGGTATTAGTTTGATCCCTACAAATTGCAACAGCATTAATATCGTAATTATTATTTAAGTAGTTAAGCGTATAGGTGTCTATAACCCAACTTGCAAAGGTTTTTGGGTAGTAGCCAAAGACATCTTTAAATTTACGCATGGTTTCGTCAATTAAAAGTTCTTTCTGTGCATTTGTGTACGCCATAGAAAACCCCGGTATAATATGCCAATCCCACTTCCAGCCCATATCACTACGATACGGCATACCACAAGCCGTTGTCAATGGTTCGACAACTTCAAACCAAATGCCAAGTTCGGTTTTATCGGTGGCGTTTAACTTAAAAAGATTTACAAAATCATCATCACAAAGGGCATCGTATTGCAATAAAAAAGTATTATCAACGTTAAAACTATTTACAAGTTCAAGTTGGTTTTTGGTTAAATCGAGAAGTTGCGCTGTTGAGTTTTCTTCACGCTCGTCAATACGACGAACAAAATTCATAATATTTACGATATTCATAAAAATCCTATAAAAATTAATCCGTCTATTAGCTAGACGGATTAAAATCAGTATACTATTTTTGCTTTAAGAAAGCTTTATATGCAAGATATGTTTCATAAACGTCCGCTTTAGAAACAATTTCCATCGGAGCGTGCATGTTAAGTACTGCAATACCTGCGTCAACGACGTTCATATTGTAGTTGCCTAATATGTAAGCGATAGTGCCACCACCACCTTGGTCAACTTTACCAAGTTCAGCCGTCTGGAAGTGTACGTCGTTACAATCCATAGCGTTTCTAACCCAAGCAAAATATTCAGGACTAGCGTCGTTAGAGCCTGATTTACCCCTTGCGCCCGTGTATTTATTAAATACTACGCCGTTATTTAAATATGCACAGTTTTTGCTGTCGTTTACTTCGGGGAATAACGGATCATAACCTGCAGAAACGTCAGAGCTAAGCATTTTAGAGTTTTCCATAGCCTTTTTTAAGGATAAGTAGCAGGTATCGCCTGATTTAACTAAAAGTTCAGCAACGGTGTTTTCAAAGAAAGTCGATTGCGCACCTGTTGCGCCAACTGAACCGATTTCTTCCTTATCAACTAATATACAGCAGGTGGTATAGTCTTGTGCGTCGCTGTCAAGGATTGCCCTTAAAGAAGTATACGCGCATACCCTATCGTCGTGGCCGTAGCCCGCAATCATGCTTCTATCTAAACCGTATTCACGCGCGTTACCCGCGGGAACTACTTCAATTTCTGCTGATAAAAAGTCTTCTTCATCAACGCCGTATTTTTCATTTAATATTTTTAAAACGTTTTTCTTAACGTTGTCTTTTTCTTCACCATCTAAGGGGATAGAACCAACTGTAACGTCTAAATTTTCACCTTCAATAAGTTTATCTGCGGTTTTTTGCATTTGGTTAGCGGATAAGTGTATAAGTAAATCGCTTATACCAACTACGGGGTCGGTTTCACACTCGCCAATATTTACGTCGACGATAGTGCCGTCTTTTTTGCAAATTACACCGTGTAATGCTAATGGGATGGTTACCCATTGGTATTTTTTTACACCACCATAGTAGTGGGTGTCTAAAAGGGCAAAGCCGTTAGATTCATAAAGGGGGTTTTGTTTTAAGTCAAGTCTAGGTGAATCTATATGCGCGCCTAAAATACGTAACCCGTCTTTAATGGGATTTTTGCCGATAACGTATAAAGCAAGGTTTTTATCCATATTGGTAAAGTAAACCTTGTCGCCAGCCTTAAGGGAAGCGTAGTCCTCTAAAGCCTTAAAGCCGTTTGCTTTTGCTAAAGCTAAACTTTCTTTTAAGCAAAGCCTTTCCGTTTTAGAATTTGATAAATATTTAATATAGTCCGCCGAAAAGTCTTTAATAGCATTTAATTTTTCGTCGGAGATGTTTGTGTAAATGTTTTTTGCGTACATAAAAGTCTCCTTTATAAGTTTATAATTGATGGATGCGTCGCAAAAAAAAGATAACGTATGCGCTTTTTTGCGACTTTTTAAAATTTTACGATAATTTTATTTATTTGTAGAACCAAAACCGCCGTTACGGGTAGCGGTAACGTCGTCGTCATAAGTGATGCCGTATTCTACAAAAATACCTTGCGCAAAGCCTTGACCTTTTTTAACTTCCATAACTTTATCGCCCAAATTTGTCATACGGACAAAAATATGCCCTTCGTTATCAGAGTAATAGTAGTCTGAGTCTATTATGCCAACGGTATTATTAAGCGTCGCACGATACTTAAACCCAAGCGAACTTCTCGGATAAATTTTAAGAACCCAGCCTTCGTCTATGTTAACCCTAACGCCAGTGGGGATAGTTATAGTTTCACCAGGATTTAAGGTAAAATCGGTTACGGCAAAAAAGTCGTACCCAGCGCTACCAACCGTGCCACGTTTTGGTAACTCGTAAACGTCGTAAGCGTCTTCGCCAAAGCTGGTAGAAGTTATAAAGTTTTGTTTAGAAATCTTTTCAAATTTAGCAACTCTTTTCATATTTTTATTATACCACACAGTTAAAAAAATGTAAATAATTTTAATTTATTATAGTTTTTATTTTACTTTTTAATAAAACTATTAAACCCGTAAAAACATACCCTGCCAGCAAGCTCGCCAATTCTCTCTTGCGAAATCCCTTTATTATCTTCAAGCCACATTTTATAGATTTTTGCTAAGCCTGAAGCAATAAACTCGCTGATAAAATCAAGTTCAACAGGGTTACACTCAACAAAGTTGCTTAAATTAAGTTTGTAAACAGTTTGTTTTATTGTGTCTTTAACGCTTCGCAAAAAGAACCTGTAAGAATTTGCTACTATAAGTTTTTTGTATAGGTCACGGTTTTCGTTTAAGGTTAAGTCTATCGCTTTTACACACATTTCCACCGTTGGGGTAGTGAAGACGCCTGCGCTTTCTAGGTTGGATATAAACCTTTCCGAAACAAGTTCAATCAGTTCTGCTAAAATGTCCTCAATACACTCAAAATGTGCGTAAAAGGTCTTTCTATTAATATTTGCCCTGTCTGCAAGCTCTTTTATGGTTATTTCGTTATAATCCATTTCGATAATCATTTCTTTAAAGGTTTCGATTATGAGCTTTCTCGTTTTAATTACACGTTTGTCGTTTGGGTTTTTCATAACTACTCCTTATAAATATTGGTATCAAAGGTATTTATATATCAAAACTATACTTATGCAACATATAATACTTATTACACATTATAGCATAGTTTTGTGTATTAATCAATAGCATTTTAAATATTTATACAAAAACCGCCCCTTTAGTGGCGTAGCGATAGGGATTATTGCTACGCCACAACTATATTTGCCTAATGGCAAGTGATATGCCTTCGGCGTGATATTTTGCTAACGCAAAGTGATGTTTTCACTTGTAGTGAAAGTTAGGCAAATATAATATAACTTTGACCATAGGTCAAAATATAACGCAAGATACTTGCATATCACTTTTAGCCACAAGGCTAAAAATATAACTAAATTATTTAACTATTCTGTGGATAAGAAAAGCCCACCATAT
>JAGANI010000051.1 GCA_017624285.1 Clostridia bacterium | reverse complement strand
GATAGGTTGTTTTTTAACTTCTATAAGTAGTGGTGCGCGCCCTTTGGCAATCTCTAAAACTTCCTCAAAAGTGGGTACGGTTTCGTTTTTAGAGCCGATTATCGTATGTTTTTTAAGATCGTCATAAGAAGTTTCCCAAATCTTACCGTTAACGCCAAGCATCCTATTTAAAGTAGTATCGTGGAAACTTACTATCTTTTTATCGGAAGTGAAGTATAAATCGATTTCGATCGGGATACCTTTTTTAGCAGCAAGCTCGTAAGCCTCACGCATGTTTTCAGGCACGCCGTTGCCCCAAAGCCCACGATGGGCGATAGGTTTTGTTAAAAGCCAACTATCGTCAGGTATTCTATTTTTAACTTTCTTTGACATAGCCTATTTATATTACACTATTTTTACGATAAAATCAAGCAGATTAATAAAGAATTTACATTTTTTAACGTGCAACTTAAAAATAAAGTCTTCAACTTGCTTGCAAAAAAAACACTTATAGTTTATTATATTTATATGATAAACTAATAAAGGTTTATTTTAACTTTTATTTAGTTTTAACGCAGTAATTTTCAACGCAAAAGGAACGTTTATGGCAAAGACCAAAAAGGAAAATATCAGAAATTTTTGCATAATAGCGCATATCGACCACGGTAAATCAACCCTTGCAGACCGTCTTATGGAAAGTACCGGTCAAGTTAGTAAGCGCGATATGGAAGACCAGTTATTAGATAATATGGATTTAGAGCGCGAAAGGGGTATTACCATAAAGTTAACCCCCGTTCGTATGTTTTACAATGCAAAAGATGGTAAAGAGTATGTTTTTAACTTAATTGATACCCCCGGCCACGTGGACTTTACTTACGAAGTTTCACGTTCGCTTGCCGCGTGTGAAGGCGCTATTTTAGTAGTTGATGCTTCGCAAGGGGTAGAGGCTCAAACGCTTGCAAACGTATACTTGGCTATTGAAAATAATTTAGAAGTTTTACCCGTTATTAATAAAATTGATTTACCCAGCGCAAGACCTGACGAAGTTAAGCAAGAGATTGAAGATTTAATCGGCTTACCGACGGATGATTCCCCCTTGATTTCAGCAAAAACCGGCTTAAATATTGACGACGTTTTAGAGTATATCGTTTCTAACGTACCTGCCCCTCTGGGCGATGACGACGCTCCGTTAAAAGCGCTTATTTTTGATAGTTATTACGATAATTTTAAAGGCGTAATATGTTTTGTTAGGATTGTAGACGGCACTGTTAAAGTCGGTACTAAAATTAAAACGTTTATATCTGATAAGGTTTTCGACGTAACGGAAGTAGGCGTGTTTGCACCTAAACTTTTACCTAAAGACAAACTTAGTTCAGGTGAAGTAGGTTATATCGCAGCAAGTATTAAAGATATCCAAGATACCCACGTTGGCGATACGATTACCGATTTTAATAATCCTGCAAAAGAACCGCTTCCCGGTTATAAAGAAGCGCTCCCCGTAGTATTTAGTGGTGTTTACCCATTAGACGGGTCTAAATTTATCGATTTAAAAGAAGCACTATTAAAACTTAAATTAAACGACGCTTCGTTAGAGTTTGAACCTGATAATTCACAAGCGTTAGGCTTTGGCTTTAGATGCGGTTTTTTAGGTCTGCTTCATATGGAAATTATTCAGGAAAGAATCGAAAGGGAGTTTAATTTAGATATCGTAACCACGGCGCCATCAGTTTCATATAAAGTTTATAAAACTGACGGAACTATGATAACGGTAAATAACCCCACGCATTTGCCAGCCGTTACTGAAATTGAGAAGATGGAAGAACCTGTAATCGACGCAAGTATATTTACTCCGCCGGAATTCGTCGGGGCTATTATGGAACTTTGCCAAAACAAGCGTGGTATATACAAAAATATGGTTTATCTTGATAAAACCAGGGTAGAGCTTAAATATACTTTACCTCTTAACGAAATCGTTTACGACTTCTTCGATACTTTAAAATCCCGCACCCGTGGGTATGCGTCTTTTGATTACGAGATATCTGGTTATCAAGAAAGTAAACTAGTAAAGTTAGACATTTTATTAAATGGCGAAATGTGCGACGCTTTAAGTTGTATCGTTCATCAAGACAAGGCTTACGAACGTGGTCGTGCCATGGCTGAAAAGTTAAAAGAAGTTATACCAAGACAGATGTTTGAAGTACCCGTTCAGGCATGTATCGGTGGTAAAATTATCGCGCGTGAAACCGTTAAGGCTTACAGGAAAGACGTTCTTGCAAAGTGTTACGGTGGTGACGTAACTAGAAAGAAGAAGCTTTTAGAAAAGCAAAAAGAAGGTAAAAAGAAGATGCGTCAAATCGGTTCGGTTGAAATCCCCTCCGAGGCGTTTATTTCAATACTTAAAACCGATAGCGACAATTAAAAGGATTAAAAAATGGCAGGTATTTATATACACGTACCCTTTTGCAAACAAAAGTGTACTTATTGTGATTTTGCGTCGTATCCAAAAGAAATTTGCAAGCAAGAGGCGTATTTTGCATGCTTGTATCGTGAAATAAAAGGTAGGGGTATGTCGCTAAAAGATAGGGTATTTGATACCATATACTTTGGTGGTGGCACACCGTCAATTGTACCCGCAAACTATATAACGGGTGCGCTAAAACAGATAAAAAACTATTTTAATTTAGCGCCTAATCTTGAAATCACTATAGAAATTAACCCCGGCACTATTGATTTAGATAAGGTTAATGAATACAAAAAAGCAGGCATAAACAGGTTTTCAATCGGGCTTCAATCAGGTTACGACGACCAACTAAAAAGGCTGGGCCGTATACATACTGCGATGGATTTTTTAAAGTGCGCTAATTTATTAAAAGGTGAAAATTTATCCGCTGATATTTTAATAGGTTTACACGACCAAACTTTTGACCAAGTTAAACGCACTATCGACTTAGCACTAGCTGGTGGTGCAAAGCATATTTCTATGTATGCTTTAACCCCTGAGGAAGGCACGCCTATTTATACCGACTACTTAAATGGTGAACTTTTATCTTCAGACGAAGTAGCGGATATTTACAATCTAGCAGTTAATTACTTAAAGGAAAAAGGCTTAAATAGATACGAAGTATCTAATTTTGCAATTCC
Organism: Clostridia bacterium; assembly: GCA_017624285.1. Classification (GTDB taxonomy): domain Bacteria; phylum Bacillota; class Clostridia; order Christensenellales; family Borkfalkiaceae; genus UBA11475. The sequence continues at coordinate 11,172 of JAGANI010000051.1, read as the reverse complement.
TGGGTATGAGTCGAAGCACAATGTTAACTACTGGACGCGTGGTGATTACATCGGTGTAGGTGTATCGGCATCAAGTTTAATTGGCAATGAAAGATTTACTAATACTTTCTTTATAGACGACTATATCAATAAGGTTATCGCTAATAAAATGCCAGTTGCTTCAAGTGAAGTTTTAACTAAAGAAGACGAAATGTTTGAAACCGTTATGCTTGGCTTACGCATGGATAAAGGTTTTTCGATTGAAGATTTTAATAAAAAATTTCAAGTAGATTTTAACGATTTTTATAAAAACTCCTTGCAAAAAAATAGCGATTATTTACAAGTAAAAGACGGGTTTTTGTCGGTTAAGCCAGAGTTTTTATATGTTGAAAACGGCATTATTATCGATTTTATGTCGTAAACCTTCGACAAAACCAAGTAAAATATAACAATAACTTTCAATAAAAACTGATTAAACAACGCTATTATCTTTATATGGGCGTTTACGTAGAATTGGTTTTTATAAATAATTTTATAATCGATTTAACGTTGCTTAAATGCTCGGTTGCTTTATCAAAGGCTAAAACGGGTGTTTGGCAACTTTTATTTTGCGCAATTTTTACTGCAAGTGTTACGTTGTTTTTCCCGTTTTTAAAAAATAACGCCTTATTGCCAGTTATAAAAACTGCGTTTGGTTTTTTAGTTGTTTTACTATCTATTCAATATAAAAACTTAAAAAGTTATCTATTTACTTCGCTTATATTTTTTGCATTAACTTTTTTTACAGGTGGCGCTATTATCGGTATTAGTAACATTTTAGGTATAGATAAAAACCAAGATTTGTTTATATACTTGCAATTTATCCCAGTGGTAATATTAGGTGGGGTAGGGCTACTAATTATTAAAATAATATATCGTAAAAAAGACACTTTAAAGTATACTTTTAATATAGAAATTTTAATCGATAACTTTAATATTAAGTGTAATGGTTTTTTGGATACTGGCAATACCGTATACCACCATTTTACGCCTATAGTCTTTTGTTCAAAAGAAATTTCAGATAAAATTATAGCCAGTAACATAGGTAAAAAAACTGTAAAAGTACCTATAAATACCGTCAATGGTTTTTCGATGATAAAAGTGATTTTAAACACAAAAATTAAGATATATTTAAATGATAAAAAGCATATCTATTTAAATGTAGGACTTGCTTTAACCGATAAAAATTTACGTCACGACGTAATACTTCACCCAAGTCTTATAAAGGAGTAAAAATGCAAAATCTATTTATCAAAATTAAAAACTTTATTTTAAGTAAAATTTATTTGGATAACCGTTTAGACTATATCAGTACTAGCGAGGCTTTGCCCGAACCTTTTACTCCTGAAGTTGAAGCTGAAATGCTACAAAAATTATCGTTTGGCGATATCAACGCGCGTGATAGTTTAGTTGAACATAATTTAAGGTTAGTTGTTTATATTGCACGTCGGTTTGAAAACACCGGTGTAGACCTTGACGATTTAATTTCTATCGGAGCAATCGGTTTAATAAAAGCGGTACGCTCTTTTAATCCCGAAAAAAAGATTAAACTTGCAACGTACGCTTCACGCTGTATAGAAAACGAAATTTTAATGCATTTAAGGCGTGTAAGTAAACTTAAGGCAGAAGTCTCCTTTGATGAGCCTTTATCTGCTGATTACGACGGTAATGAATTGCTTTTATCCGACGTTATGGGTACGGAAGACGATTCCGCCTATAAAAAGTTAGAAGAAGCGCACGAACAAATGATGCTTAAAAAAGTCGTTGATGGTCTGCCTGAAAGGGAGCGTATTATAATTGTACTTCGTTACGGCTTAGAAGGTAAAGATGAGCTAACCCAGCGCGAAGTTGCCGATATGCTTAATATTTCGCAAAGTTACATATCTAGGTTAGAAAAAAAGATTTTATCTAAATTAAAAAAGGAATTATCTAAACTCGTTTAATAAAAACAAACGGGTACGTATAGCGTGGTTTTTTTGATATTTAGTAAAAGTTTATAAAAAAACAAATTTTAATTGGGGGGGTATAAAAATTATAAAATAGTTCAAACTTAATAATATCTTGCCGTACATAGGAGGATCTAGTCGTGAAAAAAGTTACTTTATTAGGTGTAGACGTAAACGCCTTGCCAAGGCTTAAACGCGCTGAGGCTGACGAACTTTTAATACGTATCAAAAATGGCGATAAAAAGGCAAGAGATTTATTTATAACTGCAAATATTAGACTAGTATTATCAGTCATAAAAAGATTTTCAAATGCAAAATCATCTGCAGATGATATGTTTCAGTCTGGTTGTATAGGTCTTATAAAGGCAATCGAAAATTTCGATACTTCTTTAGGGGTTGCGTTTAGTACGTATGCCGTCCCTATGATCATGGGTGAAATTAAGCGTTTTTTAAGGGACGTTAATTCTCTAAGGATTCCTAGAAGTATCCGAGATACTGCTTTTAGGGCGCTTAAGGCAAGGGAAGCCATCGAGCTTAATAACGAGGACGCTAGCGTTGATAGGATTGCTGAAGAACTTGGCGTTACTGCTTTTGACGTAACTTATGCTTTGGATGCAATATCAGATACGGTTTCTTTATACGAACCCGTTTATAGTAAGGATGGCGATAATTTACTTTTAATGGATCAAATCACCGAAGGCGACGTCGAGGAGGATAGATTTATTAATAACGTTGATTTAAAAAACGCTTTGTCGCTTTTGCCTGAGCGTGAGCGTAATATCGTGTATTTAAGATATTATAAAGGTAGAACCCAAACGGAAATTTCAAAATTCGTAGGTATTTCACAAGCGCAAGTATCTCGGCTAGAAAAAAACGCTTTAAAGATGATGAAGTCTTATATGGCGTAAAAAATTTTGACATAATTTAATAAAAAAAGCATATGTATAATTTAGCCGTAGTAATTACGGCTATTTTCTTATAAAAATCCTATATGGGGGAAGTATGGAATTAAGTTTTAAAGATCTTGCTAAAAGAGAAGTTATAAACGTACCCGACGGTAGGTGCTTAGGGCACATTGTAGATTTAACTTTGGATTTCCCTAAAGGCATTATGGTTGGCATAACCGTACCTGCAAAAAAGACCATATTAAATATCTTCGGCTTTTACGAAAAACTTTTTATTGAAGATTACAAAATTAAAAAGATAGGCTCTGACGTTATTTTAGTAGATTTAAAAGCCCCGCCACCAAAGCCGTTACCACCGCCAAACCCATGTGATTTTAATCCCTGTAAGCCACCCCGTCATAATGACGACGAGTATGAGTAATTTAAAATAAAAACACACTTGCCAAAACAAGTGTGTTTTTTACTTTAAATATTGATGCCTTTATACCACGGTAAGAAGTCTTTGTTAAATTCAAACATTTCTTCAACCATCTTTTTAATTTCGTCAAGTGATAACACTGCCGAAGTTAACGGGTCGTAAGCAATTGCCCAAAATACTTTATTTGCGTCGTGTTCTAAAGCGCCTTGTACGGCTAATTCTTCACATCTAGCGCTAGTATTAATTAAAATTGCAAGTTGGTCAGGTAATTTTCCTACGGCAATAGGCTCTAAACCGTGTTTAGAAGCTAAAACGGGTACTTCAACACAGCAACCGTACGGCAAGTTATCGATAAGGTTAAAGTTTCTAACGTTACCGTTAAACTTAAACATAGTATTATCGCCAAAGATTGCGTTAAATATGTACGAAGCGTATTCTGCACCACGTTCTAAATCAACGGTTTCAGCATTTAAAAACTCGTGTATATCATTACGCCAAGTGTCTTTTCTGTTTTGGTAAGATTTAAGTATAAAACCGTATTCACCGGGGTTCCACTCAGTTCCTTTTGCAATCTCGTCAATAATATCTTGACGTTTACGATACCATGCAACGTATTCAGAGTTGTGTCCGCTAGATTCCGTTACGTAATAACCTAAATGGTTAAACATGTTGTTTCTAACGATTTGTCTATTATAATATTCAGGGTCTTTTAATTTTTCCTTTAATATGGGGTATAAGTCCTGTCCGTTAGCGTTGATATCAAGGTAAAACGCTTGGTGGTTTATACCTGCGCAGGTATAAGTAACTTCTTCCGGTTTAAAACCACACCAGTCTGCAAGCATACCAGCAGTCCCTTGTACGCTATGGCATAAGCCTGAAATTTTAAGGTTGGGGAATTTTTCTTGCATAGCGCGGCAAAGCATAGCCATGGGGTTAGTATAGTTTAAAAATATTGCATTAGGGCAGTATTTTTCGATATCAGCGCAAATATCTAACATCACGGGGATGGTTCTAAGCGCCCTAAAAATACCTGAAGGGCCACGCGTATCGCCAACGTTGATGTCAATGCCGTATTTTTTAGGTATTAAAATATCATATTGCCATACGTCTACGTCACCACTTAATATCGTACAAAGTACGCCGTCCGCGCCTTTTAAAGCTTCAACCCTATCAGTAGTTGCCGTAATTTTAGCAGGGTAGTTGCCTGCTTTAACTATTTTTTCACACGCTTGTTTTATGTAATCTAAACGTTCTTCATTTATATCCATAAGTGCGATTTCAGCATCCCTAAACGCAGAGAAGGTTAAAATGTCTTTAACTAATTTTCTAGTAAAGCCAAAGCTACCTCCACCAATAAAAGCAAATTTCTTCATATAAAACTCCTTAAATTTTTTAGATACTTAACTATCTACTAAAATTTTAAGATATATTTTTTTACAAGTCAATTGCATTATGTCGCATAAATATGCTAAAATGTCTACAAAAGGGGGGACTATTATGGATGATATTTGTGGTATAAATGCTGAAGCACAAGTTAAACAATTCTTAAGTTTACAACCAATTACTTCGGGGGAGCAGGTTTGTCCACCTAATCACTTTTGGGGGGCAGGCGTTAGGTCGCACTACTTAATACACTACGTCGTTTCAGGTAAAGGTGTTTATTACGTAGGTCCAAATAAGTTTGTAGTAAACGCGGGGCAAATTTTTGTAGTTTTTCCGGGTACAGTAATTAAATATCAAGCAGATAGCGCTGATCCTTGGCACTATGCTTGGGTTTCATTTACAGGTGATTATGCAAAAGAAATTTTTAAAAAACTAAAAATAAATATTTTTAATCCCATAATTACCGTAAAAGATGGGGATGTTTTTTATGATATTATTAAAAAAATGCCAAAACAAAGGGATATTTGTCTTAAAGATAATTTAGTTTTTTCATCATTACTATATAGCTTTATGTCTTTACTTTGTAATAATGACGATAAACCAAAGCATGTTAACGTTTATTTGCAACAGGCAAAAAACTATATATATTCGCATTATTTTGAAGACATTTCTATCACACAAATGGCTGATTTTTTAGGCATAAGCCGTAAATATTTATTTGCTATATTTAAGACGGAATTAAACCAATCCCCAAAAGATTTTTTAATTAATTATCGTATAGATAAAGCGTGTGATTTTTTACGTAATAAAAGTCTATCTATCGCAAGCGTTGGGTATTCGGTAGGGTATAAAGACCCATTAGTATTTTCAAAAGCTTTTAAGCTTAAAACGGGGCTTTCTCCTACGGAGTATAGAAAAACTATATAATTAACGATAAATAAAAAAGCAGGTAATACCTGCTTTTTTGCTTAAAATATTTTCTTATAAAAGGTCGGCAATATCTAAAATAAGCTTTTCAGTCTTTTCCCAACCTAAACACGGGTCGGTTATAGATTTACCGTAAACGCCTTCGCCAATCTTTTGGCAACCGTCTTCAATGTAGCTTTCTATCATAAGACCTTTTACTAAACCTTTAATTTCTTTACTTAATTTCATGCTGTGTAAAACTTCTTTAGAAATTCTAATCTGTTCTAAGTATTTTTTACCTGAGTTAGAGTGGTTTGTATCAATTATAACCGCAGGGTTATTAAGGTTTGTTTTTTGATACTCTTCGTATAAATGTATAAGATCTTCGTAATGGTAGTTGGGTATCGCTTGTCCGTGCTTATTTACGTAACCTCTTAAAATAGCGTGTGCATACGGGTTGCCGTCAGAGTGAACTTCCCATCCACGGTAAATATACGTGTGTTTGTGTTGCGCAGCGGTAATAGAGTTCATCATAACCGAAATATCCCCACCGGTAGGGTTCTTCATGCCTACTGGGATATCAATACCACTTGCCGTTAAACGATGTTGTTGGTTTTCAACCGATCTAGCACCAATTGCTACGTAACCTAAAACGTCGGATAAATACCTGTAATTTTCGGGATAAAGCATTTCGTCCGCGCAAGAGAAACCCGTTTCTTTAAGTGCGCGCATATGTAACTCTCTAATACTAACGATACCTTTATACATATCAGGTTTCTCGTTAGGGTTAGGTTGATGCAACATCCCTTTATAACCGTCGCCAGTAGTACGGGGTTTATTTGTGTAAATACGCGGTATTATAAAAATTTTATCATTAACTTTTTCTTGGATAGTCTTTAATCTAGTAATATAGTCGATAACGCTGTCTTCATTATCGGCAGAGCAAGGCCCGATAATTAAAATAAATTTATTGCTTTTACCGCTAAAAATAGATTTAACTTCTTCATTTCTAAGGTCAACGATCTTTTTTAATTGTTCAGATAAAGGATATTGTTTTTTAACTTCCTGCGGGATAGGAAGCTTCCTTTCAAAAGTCATACCCATAAAAAAACGTCCTTTTTGTTAATATAATATAATAATACGCTTTTAACGACAAATTGTCAATAATTGATAGTTTTTTTCTAAACAAAAATAGAATTTTAAATATATGTTAATAATTTAAACAATACTTATATATGTTATAGTGAACAAAAAAATTTAATCAAAATTAGAAAAAATTTAAAATGCCTATTGAAAAACTTGACAATTTGTGATATTATAACAATAGGCGCGTAAGACGTGCGTATTTAACGCATTTAAGCGCGTAAATAAATGGACAATTTATGGGGGACTTATTATTATGGTTTTTTCAGCAAAAGATATTAGGAACGTCGCTATCGTAGGTCATAGCGGTTCAGGCAAAACTTCCTTGGCGGAAGCAATTTTATTTAACGGTGGGTCAATTGATAGGCTTGGTAAAACGGCATCTGGTAATACCGTTATGGATTTTGACGAGCAAGAGATTCAAAGAGGTATTTCTATTTCGTTATCAACCGCATATACTAAGTGGAACGACGTTAAAATTAACGTTATCGACGTACCCGGCTTTTTTGATTTTGAAGCAGAAATCGAACAAGCTATGCGTGCAGTAGGCTCAGTTATTTTAGTTGCAGATGCTAATGGTGAAGTAGCCATTGGTGCTGAAAAAATGGTAGACTATTGCCAAAAGAATAAAATTCCGATGATTATTTTTATCAACGGTATCGATAAGGAAAACGCTAACTACGTTAAAACGGCTGAAGCGTTCAAAGCCGCGTATGGTAGAAAGATTGCTACCATGCACACGCCTATTATTAGGGACAATAAGATGAAGGGTTACGTAAGTATCGTTTCTTCTAAAGCGTATGAATTTTCTCCCGGTGGTAGACAACAAGTTGATATCCCTGCCGATTTAGTTGATATTGTTGAAAATATTAAGGCAGAACTTATGGAAGCCGCTGCTGAATCTGATGAAGAACTTTTAGATAAATTCTTCACCGACGGCGTTCTTTCTAACGACGATATTATCGAGGGTATTAAGATCGGTATTAAGAGTTGCGATTTAATCCCAGTAGTGGGTGGTAGCGCGCTCCAAAACATGGGCGTTATCAATCTTATGAACGAAATCGTTGAACTTATGCCTTCCGCATTAAAGAAGAACAAAGTTATCGCTCACAAAGTTGGCTCTACCGATTTTGCTGACGTTTCTTACAACCAAAGCGCTCCTTTTGCTGCGCAAGTATTTAAGACTACCGTTGACCCGTTCGTAGGTAAACTAAACTATTTAAGGGTTTTCGGTGGTACGTTAAAATCTGGTATGACCGTGTATAACTCCACCACGGGTGAAAAAGAACGTATCAACCAAATTTACTTATTAAAAGGCAAAAAGCAAGAACCTGTTGACGAACTTGTAGCAGGTGATATCGGTGCAGTAAATAAATTAAATAATACTAATACTAGCGATACTTTATGTGATGAATCTAATAAAATCGCTTTTGAAGAAATTTCTATTCCTAAGCCGATGTTATCGCTTGCAATTACGTCTGGTGGTAGTGGTGATGAAGATAAGATTTTCCAAGGTTTAAATAAACTTTCTGAAGAAGATTTATCATTTAAGGTAGAAAAAGATAAAGAAACCGGTGAAATGCTCCTTAAAGGTCAAGGCGAAACCCAACTTGATATTATAAGCAAAAAGTTAAAATCTAAGTTTGGTTGCGATATTATCCTTAAAAAGCCTAAAATCGCTTATAAAGAAGCAATCCGTGGCAAGGCAGAAGCCGAAGGTAAACACAAAAAGCAATCGGGTGGTGCAGGTCAGTTCGGTGTTGTAAACATTAGATTTGAAGCTGGCGCGGCTGACGGCGAATTTGAATTCGTTGACGAAGTAGTTGGTGGTGCTGTTCCACGTAACTTTATCCCTGCGGTAGAAAAAGGCTTGCGTGAGGCAATTAAACACGGCGTATTAGCAGGCTATCCGATGACTAACTTAAAGGCAACCTTGTACGATGGTAAATATCACCCTGTTGACTCTAAGGAAGTTGCTTTCGTATCTGCAGCAAAACTCGCTTATGAAGAAGCATTACCTAACGCTAAACCTCTTATTTTAGAGCCAGTATACTCTGTAAAAATTACCGTTCCTGACAACTATACCGGCGACATCTTAGGCGATATGAATAAACGTCGTGGTCGTATCTTGGGTATGGAACCTGTCGACGGCAAACAATTAATTACAGCTGAAGCACCTCTTGATGAAATGTTTAAGTATTGTTCAGATCTTCGTTCTATGACGCAAGGTAGGGGCAAGTACGAAATGGAATTCGCTCGTTATGAAGAAGTTCCCGTAAGTGTACAAGAAAAGATTATTCAAGAAGCAAAGGCAAACGCATAATTAAATAATATTATAAACATAAGCGGCTTGTTAGTATGGCAAGCCGTTTAAAGTGTAGGTGAATTATGATACTTTCAATATGCCCAAACCCGAGTCGTGATTGTACGTTAGAACTTGATAGTTTAAACGTAGGTAAGTTAAACCGTGTTCAAAATAAGGTAGAAACTTATTCGGGTAAAGCATTAAATGTTGCTATCGGTGTTGCAAGGCTCGGTGGCGATAGCTTCGCAACTGGCTTTATGTTTGATGACGGTGGCAAACTATTTGAAGAACGTTTAAAATACGAAAACGTTAAAAATAAATTCGTTTGGAATCAAGGCTCTGTACGCGTTAACTATAAAATTATAGATAACCGCGCTATGCTTACAGAAATCAACGATAAAGGCGATATGGTTACTAGGGATAAGCAGTTAGAACTCGTTTCCCTAATCAAAGATTTATCCATTGATGCAAATATCGCAATAATTAGTGGTAGTGTGCCACGTGGCGTCGATGCGGAGTTTTATTACGAAGCTATTAAAGAAATCCCTGAAAACGTTAAAATCGTAGTCGATGCCGAAAAGGCTAATTTAGCAGCGGCACTTAAACGTAATTTATATCTTGTTAAACCTAATTTGAACGAGTTAGAAGAATACATAGGCTCAAGTTTAAGGACTAAAAAAGAAATTATTTTGGCAACAAAAGGTTTTTTAGATAAGGGTGTTGAAAACGTCATCGTTTCCTTAGGGGCAGACGGTGCAATTTTAACCGACGGCACAAATAGTTATTTTTGTAAAAGCGCTAGCGTAGCGGTAAATTCAACCGTAGGCGCAGGTGATAGCATGGTTGCCGCAACGTGCGTTATGACTGAGCGTGGCGCAGATAAGCAAGAAATTTTACGTTGCGCGGTGGCTGCAGGCACGGCATCTATTATGACACCGGGTACAAATTTATTTTATAAAGATAAATACGACGAAATTTACAAACGCCTCCGTGTGGAAAAATTATAGCAAAATAAAAGCAGGATTTTATCCTGCTTTTTTTTTATCTTAAATCGTAGATATCCGCGCTTTCACGCTTGGTTAAAAACTCATCCTTACCGTCAAATAAAACTTCAAAATAACAATTAATTACTTTATAGCGTCTTATTTTATATGGGTTACCTTTTTCATCTTTATAAACTAAATCACTAGTTGCTAAGCAATTGTCGCAAGTAGAGTTTTTGCTTGCTTTATACGGACAATGGCAAAGCGTCATAAGCGCTGGATTACCACTATAAATTAAACCACCTAAATTAGATGAAAGTTCTATACTATTAATACAGTCTTTTACGCCTAAAGATAGTAACGCGTTAAAGGTGTATTTATTATAAACGTTAAGCCCAATACCTGCTATAACTGGGTAGTCGTTTACGTATTTAAGCGCGTAATAATTATTTGCTACAACGCCAATATTAAGACCAGCAGTATCTAATAGGTGTTTAAGTAAATTATCTAAATATTCCACTTCTAATTTAGTTGCAACAATGGGTAAATTAACGTAAACACATTTGTTGTAACCGATGTTTTTAAGTGAAATTATAAAGTTAGATAAAGTGTTTTTATCGTAACTTAGTGGCGAAATTATTACAGTCTTATCGTTATATATAGTGTTTAAAGTAATTGCTTCGTTTAAAATAACGTATGACGTATCCCTTTGTTTTTTAATTTTAGTGGTATTAACGGGGTTAATATTAGATAAATCGTAAGTAGGGGTATTTAACTTTATAATCGTATTTATAAGCTTATCTACACAGTCGCGTCTTAATGCGTTTATAGATGACTTTGGCATAAAAACACCATTAGACACAAACGTTAAATTATTAAGGGTAAAGGGTGTATCCGTAAACTTTAACTGTTTTAAAACGCCTTCTTTATCTAACGGTTGATTTTTTGCTTGTTCTAACAAAGTATCGCCGGTTGATTTAATACTTATATCTAAAAAGTTTAACTCTAAAACGGGGTAATCGTTTTTGTTTGCTATAAATTTAGCGTTTATGGGTAGGCGTTTTGTGGTGGATAAAAGTTTACGCTCAAATTCAAAATCAAGCGCTTTATAAACTTTATCTTTAACCATAATTTGGCTGTTTTTAGTGTAATCTACGTAATTATT
>JAGANI010000050.1 GCA_017624285.1 Clostridia bacterium | reverse complement strand
GATTGAGGCCGGGGACCGGATTGCTGTGGGTGTTTCCGGGGGCAAGGACAGTCTGGTACTTCTGATACACTTTTTTAAATTCACCTTTAACAGATTTATATTTTTTATAGGTATTATTATCGATGCAAACCTTCCAACCAGCACAACAAGTATCGGGGCATTTATCGGCTATGCAGTTAAATTTATCTAAGTAAGATGGGTAAATAGTCTTCATATAAGTAATTATACTATTTTAATTTGATTATTTCAATCTTAAAAAAGGCTAAATTTGATTGTTTTTCTTGTTTTTAAAAATAAATCAATCAAAATTCGATAAATAGCAATAAAAAAGTAAAATTATATAGTCTTTTTCTTATAAAAGTGTTATAATATAAAAAAAATCATGGTGTATTATGACTGATTTCAAAAAATTAATTAACGATTATAAAAATTGTAGTTGTGGCATGAAGCACGAGTGTGCTATTAATGATATTCGTATCGGTAGTGGTTTAGTTTATGAAGTAGGCAATATCTTAAAGGAAAATAACTTCCCCAAAAAGATATTAGTTACTGCTGATAAAAACACTATTAAAGCTGCCGACGGTATTTTAGATACTTTATCTGATTTTGAAGTTTCTACATATATTTATGATAACTTACGCGTTGCAACTATGGATGACGTTCGTTTGGTTGAGGATTTTATAGATAAAGGTATTGGTGCTGTTTTAGCAGTAGGTACTGGTTCTATACACGATCCCGCACGTATGGCTTGTGCTAACAAAAACGTTCCTTTATGTTTATTTGCTACAGCGCCTAGTATGGATGGCTTTGCATCATATTCTGCGCCAATAGTAGATAGTTGTTTTAAAATCACTTATCCTGCTAAGTGTCCGGAAGTTATCATCGGGGATACTAAAATTTTAGCAAAAGCGCCTGCTGAATTAAAATCGGCAGGTTTTGGTGATATGATTTCTAAATATATTGCAATTATCGACTGGAAGGTTTCCGCATTATTAACTAATGAAAGTTATTGTGATAGGGTTTGTGCGTTAACGCGTTTTGCAGTTGATAATCTTATGAAGATGGCTGATAAAGTTACCTTAGAAGATGAAGAAACCGCTGGCGCTATATTTGAATCTTTACTTTTAACAGGTATCGCGATGAGTTTTACCAAAACTTCCCGTCCAGGTAGTGGTACGGAGCATATTCAAGCGCATTATTGGGAGTGTAAAGAACTTTTAGATAATATCGTGCCTAACTATCATGGTATCGACGTAGGTGTTTCTACACTTATGATATTAAAATATTATAAAGAACTTGCTTTACTTAAATCCGTTAAAGCACATAAAGAAGTTAACGATTGGGAAACCATTTATAACGTTTATGGTGAACTTGCTTCCGACGTTAAAAAATTAAATACACCCGATACCATTACCGATGCTATCGATCCTAAAGATATTGAAGATAAATGGGGCGAGATTGTTGAAATTATCAACTCTGTTCCCTCTTACGAAGACTGTTTATCTGCCATGAAGGTTGCTGGTTGTCCAGTAACTTATAATCAGATCGGTAAATCCGACGACTTCGTTAAAGAAAGTTTTGCTTATCATCCGTATATGAGAAGACGCTTATCTTTAAAAAGAGTTTCTCATATGCTTGATTTATAATTTTATAAACAATTAACCCCGTTTTAAGCGGGGTTTTATTTTTAGTTATTTAGCGTATTATATAATATAAAAACATTTAAAAGATTTTTATATAAAAAAATCTTGAAAAATTAATCAATATATTATATAATGTATAAAAATTAAAGGAGAATTTAACTATGACCGAAAGGATGTCTCGTTTAAGAAATTATATAGTTGATCACAAACATTTTGCATTAAGGCAAAGCCAAGATGTTTTTAATAATATAGATATTTCCACTTATAGGGATAAAAATCTTTCGCATGCTATGCGTGTCGCTAAAAGGTTTGAACTATTTTTAAGTAAGGAAGTTCCTGTATTTTTACCTGAAGAACGTATTGCCTTTACTAGAACTTTACCCGCTTTACCACCAGTTTTAAGTGAAGAGGAGTTTGATTCGATTAGAGCAACTGGTAAATATATACATGAAAAAGGTTTTGTAACAAATATTGCACCTGATTATCAAAAGATAATGTCTAAAGGTCTTTATGCATTGATTGATGAAGTAAAAACACGTTTATCTAACGCTAAAAAACAAGATAAAGAGTTTTATGAGATTGAGCTTATTACGCTTAACGCTATTGTTGATTTTGCTTTAAGATATAAAGAAGAAGCTTTAAAACAAGGTTATCTTGATATTTATCAAGATTTATGTGTTGTGCCTTTTTACGCACCAAAGACTTTTAAACAAGCATTACAATTTTTAAGGATTATCCATTTTTGTATTTGGGTTGAAGGTGAGTATCACGTTATTTTAGGTAGATTTGACCAAATGATGTATCCGTATCTTAAAAAAGACTTGGATAACGGGGTATTAACAAACGAAACTGCTTTAGAGGTATTAGAAGATTTCTTTATTTCTTGCAACAAAGATACCGATCTTTACCCAGGCTTACAACAGGGCGATAATGGTCAAAGTATTATGCTTGGTGGTTATGACGAAAACGGCATCGATACCTATAATTTACTTTCAGAACTTTGCATAAAAGCTAGTTACGAGTTAAAAGTTATCGATCCAAAAATCAATTTACGTGTAAATAAAACCACACCTAAAGAAAGGTTGTTATTTGCATCTAAGTTAACAACTATTGGTTTAGGTTTTCCACAATATTCTAACGACGATATCGTTATACCTGGTTTAATAAAATTAGGTTATGATAAGGCTGATGCTCACAACTACTGTGTTGCTGCTTGTTGGGAGTTTATTATCCCCGGTGTTGGTATGGAAACCGTAAATATTTCTGCTATGTCGTACGTTATTTGTGCTAATAACGCAATTAATAAGTATGGGGAATCTTGTAAAAATATAGATGAACTTACTTCGGCGGTAGAGCAAGAAGTTAAAGAGTATACTAAAGTCCTTTTAGACGAAGTTTACGATATCTATTTAGTTCCTGCACCGTTTATGTCTTTAATGTTTGATGGTTGCATAGAAGAAGCTAAAGATATCAGTTTAGGTAATAAATATAACAACTACGGTCAACACGGCTTTGGTTTAGGTAATGCGGTAGATTCAATTTCTTGCTTTAATCACTTTGTTAATGAAACTAAAGAAATCAGCGCTAAAGATTATTTAGATGTTTTACAAAAAGATTTTGCTGGCAATGACGAGTTCCGTAATAAATTAGTAAATTATACTGAAAAATTCGGCAACGGTATTGATAATATAGACGCTATTGCAAGTAGGTTGTTAAAGGCCCACTCAGACGCTTGCTTAGCGTACAAAAACTCAAGAAATGGTATTTGCAGGGCGGGTACGGGTAGTGCTAACTGTTACGTTGTAAGTTCCACGCGTAACGATTACACAGCAAGTGCCGACGGTAGAAAAAAATGCGACTTTTTACCTGCAAACTATACCCCGTCTATTACTATTAAAACAAAAGGTCCATTATCAGTTGTTAAATCTTTAACTAAACCTGATTTAAGCAATAATATAAACGGTGGCCCAGCTACGTTTGAGTTTACTGCTTCATCTGTTAATAGCGATACGGGTGTTGAAAAGTTGGCGCTTTTAGTTGAAAATTTCATTAAACTTGGTGGGCATCAACTTCAACTTAACGTAATAAATAAGTCTGAACTTATCAAAGCGCAACAAAACCCAGAAGCGTATAGAAACCTTATTGTTAGGGTTTGGGGTTGGAGTGGCTATTTTGTTGAACTTGATAAATGTTATCAAGATCAAGTTATTTTAAGGGCAGATTACTCATTATAAAAATTTAGGCCGTATATTTTACGGCCTTTAACTTAAAGGATAAATTATGTCTTACGGTACTGTTTTTGATATTAAGGAGTTTTCTATATACGACGGTGACGGTATGCGCGCAACGGTCTTTTTAAAAGGCTGTCCATTAAGGTGCAAATGGTGTCATAATCCCGAGGGGTTTGATATTAATCCCGAAGTAATGGTAAAGGTGGCAAATTGCCTTCATTGTGGAAAATGCCGTACCACGTCATGCGCTGTTTTATCAAATTCCAAGTGTATTGGTTGTGGTGATTGCGTAAATTTATGTCCTCAAAACTTACGTTCGATTTCAGGTAAAAAGTATTCTGATACCGAATTAATCGAGCTACTTAACGGGTATGAAATATTCTTTAATAACGATGGTGGGATAACTTTTTCTGGAGGAGAACCGTTGTTACAGTATGAGTTTTTATCTGACGTTTTAGATGGCGTAAAAGGTAAATCAATGATAGAAACTTCCGCCTATGCTAAAAGCGACGTTTTTAAAAAAATAGTCAATAAGCTTAGTAAAGTTTATATAGATTTTAAAGTTTTTGATAGCAATAAACATATATTTTATACAGGTGTGGATAACGCTATAATTAAAACCAACTTGCGTTTACTACAAGACTTAGGTAAGCCTTTTATAGTTAGGATTCCTTTAATTAATGACGTTAACGATGATTTTGATAATCTACTTAATACTGCCAAATTTGTAAAAGGTGGTAATTTAGTAGGGGTGGAACTTTTACCATATAACACGCTTGCACCTGCAAAATACCCAATGTATGGTAAAGTTTTTACAGAAAATTTTTCTAAACCAGAAAAAATTTTAACAAACGTATTTACTGATAACGGCATCCCCGTTAAAGTGTTATAAAAAGAGATTGACAAATTATATAATTTGTTTTATAATCAAAATAGTCATAAAATGGCTAAAAAAGTAATTTCGAGGTGTTTAATTATGCAAATTTTTATTGAAAAAGATTACGATGCAATGAGCGTTAAAGCGTTTGAAGTTATTAAAGAAGTTATTAGTGCTAATCCTAATGCTGTATTAGGTCTTGCTACTGGTTCAAGTCCTATCGGTTTGTATAAAGAAATGGTTAAAGACCACAAGGAAAACGGCACTTCTTATAAAAACGTTAAATCCGTTAACTTAGACGAATACGTTGGTTTAGGTGAAGGCGACGACCAAAGTTACGTTACTTTTATGAGGGAAAATCTTTTTAACCACGTTGATATTGATTTATCTAATACCAGACTTCCCAACGGTAAAGCAAGCGATTTACAAAAAGAGTGTGATGATTATAACGCTTATTTAGATTCTTTACAAATTGACGTTCAAGTTTTAGGTATCGGTTCTAACGGACACATTGGTTTTAACGAACCCGGCACTGCTTTTGATAGCGTTACACATATCGTTGATCTTACTGAAAACACCATTAAAGATAATTCAAGACTATTTAACTCTATTGATGAAGTTCCTAAGCAAGCACTTTCAATGGGTATTGCTAATATTATGAAGGCTAAACTCATCATCTTAGTAGCAAGTGGCAAAAATAAGGCTGATGCAATTAAAAAGACGGTTAGGGGTAAGGTTTCTGAAGAAGTTCCCGCATCTATTTTACAACGCCACGATAACGTTATTCTTATCTGCGATAAGGAAGCGGCATCTTCAATTTTATAGGAGTTTTTATGAAAGGCTTTAAAAACGTCAAAGCATACGTTGACGGTTGTATAAAAACTGTTTGCGTTGGTTTTGAGGGTGATACAATTTTATATGTTGGCGATAATCCTGACGTCATTGATGAGGAAATTGTTATAGACGGTATTTTATGCCCCGGATTTATAGACCAGCATATTCACGGTGCTAACGACGTTGATTTTATGTCGTGCGATTTAGACGGCTTAAAATCTATTACCAAAACTTTAGTTAAAGAAGGTGTTACGTCTTTTGTACCAACAACTACTACGTTTGATATTGATAAAACGGTTGAAGCTGTTAAAATTGCTAAAGAGTATACGCTAAACACGCCTGATAATTCAACTAAAGTCGTTGGGGTACATTTAGAAGGTCCGTTTATTGATTTTGGTAAAAAAGGCGCGCAAAACCCAGATTATATATTAAAACCAAACGTTGCTGCTTTTGATAAGGTTTACGACGCTGGCGAGGGTCTTGTTAAGATGATTTCTTTAGCGCCTGAAGTTGATGGTATGTGCGATTTTATTAAACACGTTGCATCTAAGGGCGTTACGGTTTCAGCAGGGCATACAAATGCAACTTCTAAGCAACTTAAAGACGGTATTGATTGTGGTATCACTTGCGTAACCCATACCTTTAACGCGATGAGTGGTTTTACTCATAGGGAAATAGGTGTTGTAGGCGGTTCAATGATTTACGACGTTTATAACGAAATAATTTGCGACGGCGTACACGTTAATTTTGATGCTATCAAAATTTTAGCAAAGCAAAAGCCTGATAAACTTATTCTTATTACCGATGCTTTAAGTCCTAAAGGTTCTTTAACGGCAAAAGTAAATAGTTTTACTTCGCTCGGGGGCTTAAAAGTTCAGCTTTGTCCCGATGCAATTAGGTTAGAGTCGGGTACTTTAGCGGGTAGTATTTTAACGATGAATAAAGGTATCGAAAATTTAGTTAAGCACGTGGGTCTCCCGCTTGAAACTGCATTACTTTACGCCACGGAGAATCCTGCTAAAAACTTAAAAGTTTTTGATAAAATTGGCTCGATTACCATAGGTAAAAAGGCAGACTTTGCCGTTTTATGTGAAGATTTTACCGTTAAACTAACCGTGGTTGACGGAAAAATAGCATATTTGGCGTAATATGTTATAAAAACCCTTGTTTTTTGACGTAATATATGTTATAATATTAACAATATTAGTAAAGCAAGGAGCATTATGGATACGTATCCGGATAGTATATCCAGTCACAGTAATTTCAGGTTGTCTATGCCTATAAAAGTAGGGATAGACAGCCTTTATTTTAAAAAATTTTTCAAAAAGATAAAATTACAAATTAAATTTATGCGACTTTAATTTTAACTTATTATTTTAACTATTTTTAATTAAAGGAGTAAATTTAAAGTTCTTATGGACATAGGATTACAAATAACTATTATTATTTTTTGTTTAATATTTTCGTCGTTCTTTTCCGCGACGGAAACCGCTTATACTTCGTATAGCCACTCTAAAATGAAAACTTGGGCTGAAGAAGGTAATAAAAAAGCAAAACGCGTTATGAAGCTTTATGATAAGTACGATAACGTTTTAACTACCATTTTAATTGGTAACAACATAGTAAATATTTTATCGGCATCTTTAGCAACTTTGGTGTTTATCAAGCTTTTAACAGGTACAAATTTAGATCCAACAACAATGTCTACTATTGTTATGACTATTATAGTCTTGATCTTTGGTGAAATTATACCAAAAAGTATCGCAAAACAGCATGCTGAGGGTATTGCTATGGCGTTTTATCCGATACTTCGCTTTTTTATGGTGATATTTTTCCCATTTACTTGGCTTTTTGGTTTGTTACAAAAACTTTTTAAAAAACGTAAAAACGAAACAACTGGTGTTACTGAAAAAGAACTTATCACTATAGTTGAAGAGGCTGAAGAAGGTGGTCAAATCGACGAGGAAGAGTCTGAGCTTATTCGTAGTGCGATTGAATTTGACGAAACCGAAGCGATTGAAATTTTCACCCCTCGTGTAGACGTTATAGCGATTCCTATTGAATCTAAAGAAGCTGACGTTGCTAAAGTTTTTGCGGAATCAGGCTACTCGCGTATTCCCGTGTATAAAGGCACTATAGATAATATTGTTGGTATTATTCACCAAAAGGATTTTTACAGTAAAGTTTACGGTACTGGCAAAAGTTTCCGTTCGGTTATGAAGCCTCCTGTATTTGTAATGCCTTCTATTAAGGTAAGCGATTTGCTTAGTTTATTTCAAAAATCAAAATCACACATCGCTATTATTTCAGATGAGTTTGGTGGTACGGAAGGTATCGTTACAATGGAAGACATTTTGGAAGAATTAGTTGGTGAGATTTGGGACGAACACGACGACGTTGTTGAAGAAATTACTAAAATTGCTGATGATGAGTATAAAGTTTTAGGGACTGCTTCTATCGAAGAAGTATTTGAACAGTTTGATATCAACTACGATGACGAGGGTTCAGACTCAAGCATGGTAGGTGGTTGGGTTACCGAGCAACTTGGTCAAATCCCAAGAGAGGGTGATTCTCTTGTGTTTAATGGGATTAAAATTACCGTCGCTAAAACGGAATATAGAAGAATTATCGAAGTTATTTTTAAAAGAATCGAAGTAGATTCTAGTGATGAAAAAGAAGATTAAAAATTGATGCCGATAATCGGCATCTTTTTTTGAAAAATACGGTGCAAAATGCGTATATTAACTTTTGATACTGAAAGTAGTACGGGTTGTGTAAACGACGGCAGTTTATGCAGTTTTGGGTATTATTTAATTGATACTGAATACGGTACTACTTATCAAGAAGATATTTTAATAAAGCCTATAGCAAAATTTCGCAAAGGTATTATAGGCAAAAATGGCAAAGTCGGGCTCGCTTATGACGAATCCGTATTTTACGCATCACCAAAATTTAACTTTCAATACGATAAAATTAAAAAAATAATATCTTCATGCGACGTTGTTTTGGGCTTTGCTATCGAAAACGACGTTAAGTATTTAAGGGATGCGTGTAATAAATACCGTTTGCCACAAATAGAATATAATTTTATCGACGTAAAACAATTATTAGAACTTTTTTCAGACGATTTAAAAGACAAAGGTCTTTCTGCTATTGCAGAAGTTTTAGGGTTTGATTTTATCGCCCACCGTTCGGATGAAGATGCCCGTGTAACATATTTAGTTTTAGAGTATTTGTTAAATAAACACGGTAAAACGTTAAAAGAGCTTTTATCTTTTGCTGAAATCGTTCCCGGTAGCGTTACGCAAAAGGGTTATACGCATATGTACTCGCTTGCACAATTGTACGAGCGTAACGGTTTTAAGCGTACTTCAAGACAGTCTTCAGATTTATTCAATTACGTTTTAACAAAGGTTGGGCAAAAGGTTAAGGGTGGTCCGTTATATAAAAAATCTATTGCAATTTCAAGGGAAATTCGTTATGATGATATATCAAAGTGCTTTGGTATAATAAAAAAGATTTACTCCCTTGGGGGTAAATATGCTAACTGCACGGCGGTAGGAAATACCTTCATATACCGTGATGGCGTTGCTGATAAAGATTTTATCAAAGCAAAAGAAGCCGTCGCTACTGGTAGAAAAATTAAATTTATTGAAGAAAATGATTTTTATAAAATTATAGGTGACGTTAAACCTATTGATTTTGATTTTCTTTCAGTAATAAAAGAAAGCGATCACCGTCGGTATTTGGCAAAGATAAATAATACGGTGGCAAAAAAAGATAATAGGGGGTAATTATGGGCAAAAGATTATACGGTTTTTTAATCGTTGCTTTGGTTTACGTGATAGCTGTTTCAGTAGGGGCTGTTACTTATTTGTTTTTACCGTTTGAAGCGTTCTGGCTTAAACTTTTAATAGCAGATGTAATTGCGACGGTAGTTGTATTTATATTTAGCGTTATTTTTAAAAACGCATCTGTGTACGACCCTTATTGGAGCGTTCAGCCAATTGTAATTTTAATTTATTTTGCTTGTGTAAACGGTGTTAGTTTAATAAGCGGTTTGCTTTTAACGGTAGTTTGTATTTGGGGTGTAAGGCTTACGCTTAACTGGTGTTATACGTTTACTGGGTTTGATTACCAAGATTGGCGCTACACAATGCTTAAAGAAAAGTCTGGTAAACTTTATCCTATAGTTAACTTTTTAGGTATACATCTGTTTCCGACTATCGTAGTATATTCGGTAATATTACCTGCTGTTTATACGTTTAAGACAGAAGTATCGTTTAATCCTTTGTCAATTATCTTTTTATTGCTTTCTTTATTTGCAGTTGTTTTACAAGGGTTGTCCGACTACCAGATGCATGCTTTTCGTAAAAACCGTACTTCAACGTTTATCCGTGTTGGGTTATGGAAATACTCGCGCCATCCTAATTACCTTGGCGAAATTTTAATGTGGTGGGGCGTGGCTTTATCCGTCTTGGTATGTAACGTAAATTTATGGTATTTATGCTTCGGCGCTTTATTAAATACTTTAATGTTTTTGTTTATAAGCGTACCTATGGCAGATAAACGTCAATCTAAAAAAGATGGTTTTGCTGAATATAAAACGGCAACTCGTATGCTTTTACCTATTAAAAAAATAGTTAAATAATTTGCATTAAAAAAGGGCTTATAAAAGCCCTTTTGTTTTTATAAAATTTTAACGTCAATCACTTTTAACGTATCACCATAAACGCTAAATTTAACGTCGTAGTTTATATACTTCATAGTATAAACCCTATCATCAGTTTGGTAAGATGGTCGTGGGTCGTCTTGTAAGCACTTAATAAGCGCGCATTGCTTGTCCTTTGGTATAATTTTAAGCAAATCGTCGTTAAAATCAACATTTAAAGCGTAATCGGTAAATTCATCGGCAAAACCACCCTTTGCATCCACGTGGCAATCGGACGACGGCAGATAAGGTTTAATATCGTAAATAGGTGTATTGTTAAGTAAATCTACACCTGATACTAATAAGGATAAACCGTATTTAGTGTCGTAATCAACCTTGATTAACTTTACTGAAGAAAGCCCTATCGGGTTGGGTCTATAGGGTGAACGCGTTGCAAATACCCCCATTTTTTTGTTTCCGCCAAGTCTTGGTGGACGTACGGTTGGGGTAAAAGTATCCCTATGCGCTTTATCAAAATCAAAAATAAGCCATAGGTGCGTAAAATCTTCAATACCACGTACGGCCTCTTTTACGGCGTATTCGGGTAAAAAAACTATTCTACCTATAAGCTCAGGCACTCTACCACTTTGGCGTGGTATACCAAATTTTTCATCAAAATCGGTTAAGATATAAGCAATTTGTTTAAGTTCCAAAAAAGCGACCTCTTTTTTCTTTTATTATAAAACTTTCAAAAAAAATAGTCCACCGATTTAACAAAAAAACATTACGTTTGATTTACCGTTTATTTTGTGGTAAAATTGTTAATAGAACGTTTAGGAGGTTAGCACGGTGGATAATAAAATGTATCTATGTATAGATTTAAAAAGTTTTTTCGCTTCGGTTGAAGCCGTAGAACGCGGTCTTGACCCTATGACTGAAAATTTAATCGTAGCAGATTCTCGCCGTGGCGAAGGCGCTATATGCCTAGCAATAACCCCCGCTATGAAAAAATTAGGCATCAAAAATCGTTGTCGCGTGTTTGAAATCCCTAAAGACGTAGACTACGTTGTCGCAATACCCCGTATGAAACTTTATATGGAGTATTCCGCAAAGATTTATTCAATATATTTAAAATACGTTTCACCTGAAGATATCCACGTCTACTCTATTGACGAGTGTTTTATTGATATTACAAACTATCTTAAAATATATTCGCTAACAGCAAAAGAGTTTGCAAAAATGTTAATATCAGCCGTGTTTAACGAAACTGGTATTTCGGCTACTTGTGGTATCGGTACAAATCTGTTTTTGGCAAAGGTTGCGTTGGACGTTTCTGCTAAAAACGTACCTGATAAAATGGGCTTTTTAGATGAAACAGAATTTAAGCGTACTATATGGCATCACAGACCCATTACAGATATTTGGAATATCGGTCGTGGCATAGCAAATCGCCTTGCAGAAATGGGTATTTACGACCTATATGGCGTAGCGCACGCTAGTGAAGAACGCCTTTATAAAGAGTTTGGTATAAATGCTGAACTTTTAATAGACCATGCCAAGGGTATCGAGCCATGCACGATTTCTGATATACATGCTTATAGTTCAAAATCAACGTCGCTTTCTAATGTTCAAATTGTGTTTGAAGATTATTCTACAGACGATGCATTTTTAATCATTAAAGAGATGTTGGACGTATTAACGTTAGAACTTATTGATAAGCATTTGGTTACAAATTGTATTGCGCTATCTATAGGGTATTCGGATAAATTAATCCCGTCGTCTAGTGGTATGATGACTTTGGGGGAATATACAAATTCATATAAAAAACTTTTAGGTTATTTCAAAGACTATTTTTATAAAATCGTCAATAAAAAAGCGATGATACGTAAAATTAATTTAGGTTTAAATAACCTTGTTTCAGAGGACCATGTGGTTTTAGATTTATTTACCGACGTGGTTGCTGAAAAACGTGAGCGCGCCGTAAGGGAAACTATTGTAAATATCAAAAAAAAATATGGTAAAAACTCTATTTTAAAGGCTATGGATTTTCAAGAAAAAGCTACTGCAAGGCAACGCAATACTATGATAGGAGGTCATAATGGTGGAGAAGATGAGTAGGGGTGAAAGGGCAAAGCAATTTATGCCGTTTTCACCGTTAAAAGGCTATGGTGATCTACTTAAAGATCAAGCGCGTGTGTATACTGAAAAAACTGAACTTTCTGAAGAAGACGCTATTAATTTAGGTAAAACGTTATCACTATTAAAAAAACGTGATATGGTAAAAGTTACCTATTACGACGTAGATTCGTACCTAACAATTGAAGGGATGATTTCACAAATAGATATAATATTAAAAAATTTGACAGTTATCAATACAAAAATAAAATTTGAAGATATAAAAAATATTACAGTAATTTAGCATTAATATAAATAATTTTTATATTAAATTACACATATCGGTTTGAAATTTCTTGACGAAAAATTGTATTTAATATAAAATATAAAAGAATTGATTTTTTTACAAGGAGTCCGTTATGATCGACTTAAAGACAATTAAAAATACTGATGAAGAATTATATTCCGTTTTAAAAGAAGAGCTTCTTCGTCAACGTCAAAACATAGAACTCATTGCAAGTGAAAATTTTGTTTCTCCTGCGGTTATGGCAGCTATGGGTACACATTTAACAAATAAGTATGCTGAAGGCTATCCTGGTAAGCGTTATTATGGTGGTTGCGTATACGTTGATAAGGCTGAAGAACTCGCTCGTCAACGTGCTTGTGAGCTTTTTGGCGCTGAACATGCTAACGTTCAACCCCACAGTGGTGCAAGTGCAAATCTTGCTGCTTTTTTTGCTTTTTTACAACCTGGTGATACCGTGCTTGGTATGAACCTTGCACACGGTGGCCATTTATCTCATGGTAGCCCTGTTAATATCTCGGGTAAGTATTTTAATATTGTTCCTTACTGTGTAAGTGAAGTTGATTCTAAAATTGATTACGAAGACTTAAGACGTGTTGCTATCGAGTGTCAACCTAAACTCATTATTGCTGGTGCAAGTGCATATCCTAGAACTATCGATTTTGCTAAATTTAGGGAAATTGCAGATGAAGTTGGCGCGATTTTAATGGTTGATATGGCGCACATTGCTGGCTTAGTTGCAGCAGGTCTTCATCCAAACCCAGTTCCTTATGCGGACGTAGTTACAACTACTACCCACAAGACTTTAAGGGGTCCTCGTGGTGGTATAATCCTTTGTAAAGAACAATGGGCTAAAAAGATTGATAGCGCAATCTTCCCTGGTACTCAAGGTGGTCCGTTAATGCACATTATTGCTGCAAAAGCTGTATGCTTAAAAGAAGCTTTACAACCTGAGTTTAAAGAGTATCAAACCCAAATCGTTAAAAATGCTAAAGTTTTAGCAGATACTTTAATGGCTAATGGTGTAAAACTTGTGTCTGGTGGTACAGATAACCATCTTATGCTTTTAGATCTTTCTGAAACTGGTATGACTGGTAAAGAACTTGAAACTTTACTTGATGAAGTTCATATTACGGCAAACAAAAACGGTATTCCTTTCGATAAACAAAAACCATTTATTACTAGTGGTCTCCGTGTTGGTACACCCAGCGTAACTTCTAGAGGTATGAAAGAACCTGAAATGGTTATCATTGGTGAGATTATTGCTGATATAATTAAAAACAGGGAAGAAGCTTTAGAAAGAAGTAATGCAAAAGTATTAGCGCTTACTGAAAAGTTCCCGCTCTATAAAGACGATATTATTGATTAATTTTTAAATTTTTATAAAAGAGGATATATATATGAAAAAATTATACGTAGGTAAAACAAAAGACGTTTACAAATTAGATAACGGCAACGTTCTTCTTAAGTTCAAAGACGATTGTACCGGTAAAGACGGTGTGTTTGACCCGGGTGAAAACACCGTTGGTCTTACTATTGAAGGTATCGGTAAAGAAAATTTAAAAACATCTATTTATTACTTTGAACTCTTAAAAAAAGCTGGCATTAAAACACACTACGTAAGTGCTGATATTGATAACGCTACAATGGAAGTATTAGATGCTGAGTGCTTTGGTAAAGCACAAGGTGGCGGTGGATTAGAAGTTATCTGCCGTTTAGTTGCTACGGGTAGCTTTGTTAGAAGATATGGCGAATATATTAAAGATGGTACTGTAATTGAAGGTGGTTACGTTGAGTGTACATTTAAAAACGATGCAAAAGGCGATCCTCTTGTTACTGGCGAAGGTTTAGCTGTTTTAGGTGTTATGACCCCCGCTATGTTTGAAAGTTTAAAAGAACAAACTCTTAAGATTACCAAAATCGTTGCAGACGACTTAAAATCAATCGGCTTAGACCTTTGGGATATTAAATTTGAGTTTGGTTACAACAACGGCGAGGTTGTTTTAATTGATGAAATCGCTTCAGGCAATATGCGTGTTTATAAAGATGGTAATATTGTTGCCCCCGTTGATCTTACAAAATATATTTTAAATAGATAATCTTAAATAAAAAAGGCGGTTTTACCGCCTTTTTTTATACAAAAAAATAAAAATAAGTTATAATATTATTTTATAATCTTTTCACCATCAAACACCAACATACCTAAACCAGAACCCATATGACCGCCAGATAGTAGGTAGTTTTTAATGTTTTTTTGCAACGAAGTATCTTCTGGTAAATTGTTAAGATTTGATAAATCCATCGTATAAAATATACGCCAACCGTCTATTTTTAGGTCAGATTCGTGATGGTCAAACACGTCAAACATGTCGTAAAAATCCTTAGTATTAGAGCCTTCTTTAAATAAATCAACCAAAGGCTTATAAAGCAACCAAGAGTGGCAGGTAACTACTAGATAATTTCCTTTTTTAATATTGTAAAAATCGTAAGCTTTTTTAAGTGAATCAATAACGTCTTGTTTATATAGTGGACCACACGATGGTATATGACATGCAAAAATTAAATCATCTTTTTTTACAATACCTTTATAATCGATAGGGGATAAGCGCCTTTCGTACTGAAGTCTACCTAATTTAAAACGATCGCAAGTAAAAAACATAGGGTACCAGTACGCAACAAAAATTCCCCAATTGTTTTCAACTTTTTTGCCCTCGTTAAGTTTATAAGTAATATCCTTCATTGTATCGATATAAACTTCGTCAGATATGCCGTTTTGTTTATATAGGTCGTAACTTTTAATTGCTGCATCTACTAAAACTATAACCCAAAGCGTATTAATTTTAATATTAACTTGCGCTTCTAATTCTTTAAGAGTTTCCTCAGCTTTTTTATACTCATTATGTCTGATATAATTGCTTGAAAGTTCAATTTTTTCTAACGATTTTGCATTTTGGCGCAAATTAAAGTCTATGGGCGCTAAATACTCTATCGCCTCAATAGGAAAGTCGATTTTTTTGCAAAAACTAGTAAACATAAAATCCTCAAAAAATGTTTTTATATATTTTATTACATTTATAAACAAATTGCAATAGTTTTTTATTTTTTGCTTAATAAAATTCCCCTTTTAAATAAACTTAAAAGTAACTTATTAAATTTTTAACGTGCGATATGTTTTATAGATAGGTAATAAAAGTAATTTGTTAAAATTGTGTTTTTATAAAAGGGTGTAATTATCGAAGCATTTTAAGTAATTTACTGCTATAATATATTAACGTGCTTTGATAATTATATGTTTATTTTTAGCAATTTTTTTGCCAAATAGTATAGTTTTTTAACGAATAAAAATTTAATTCTATTGAGTATTTTTATATGGTAAGTTATAAAAAATATTTATATCATTACCGCTTTTTTAGGTTGGTAAATAAACTCTTACAAAATTACAAAAAAGTATTGACAAATTATATTTATAAATATATAATTATTTATATATTTTAAAAGGATTAATATTGTATGTTATATTATTGCACAAATTATTACGTTTATTTTTTTAATTTTAAAAGATAATTCGTTTTAATTTTGCGCGGTTTTTTTAATTATTCACATACCGCCTTATGGCGGTTTTTTTATTTGGAGGCATTACTATGTGGTTAGACTACGTTATTTTGGGCTTGTATGCCGTAGGTATGGTTATTATAGCTTTATATTGCCGTAATCGTTCAAAATCTGTTAATGATTTTTTATTAGCAGGTAAAAATGGTTTAAATGGATGGATGAGTGCTTTTGCATACGGCACCACGTATTTTTCAGCAGTAATTTTTATAGGTTACGCTGGTAATTTTGGTCGCTTATACGGTTTAGCAGCTGTTTGGATTGGTATCGGCAACGCTATAATTGGGTCATTATTTGCATGGAAGGTTTTAGCAAAACGTACTAAAAACATGACGGCTAGGTTACAATCTAAAACCATGCCTGATTTTTTCGAAAAAAGATATGATTCAAAAAACTTAAAATTAGTTACGGCAATTATAATTTTTATTTTCCTAATTCCGTATTCAGCATCGGTTTACAACGGTTTAAGCAGTTTGTTTGAAATCGTCTTTGGTATACCTGGTTGGGTTGTTATGATTGCTCTTGCGTTAATAACTGCGTTTTATTTATTCCTTGGTGGCTATTTTGCAACAGCGCTTTCGGATTTTATACAGGGTATAATAATGCTTATTGGCGTTGTTTTGATGGTTTTTTGTTTTATGAATCACAAAAACGTTTCTTGGGATTTATCTAAAATTGCTAACGACGTTGAACTTACTTGGTTTACATTTAAATCGCAAAACACAGGCTTATATGGTAATACTATGTCGCTTTTATCTTTAGTATTATTAACTTCTTTTGGTGTTTGGGCGTTACCACAAACGATACATAAGTACTACGCTATTAGGGATAAAAAAGCTATTAATCAGGGTATGATTGTTAGCACGCTTTTTGCGTTAATAATTGGTTTTGGTGCTTATTTTACAGGCGCATTATCGCACTTCTTTACAGAAACTGCTACGCTTGTTGCAGATGACGTTATCCCTAATATGCTAAAAATTGTTATCCCAACGGGTTTAATTGGTATTATTGCTATTTTAATTTTATCAGCAAGTATGTCAACGTTATCGTCTGTTTCTTTAGCTAGTGCATCGGTAGTTGCAGTTGATATTTACAAGGGTAAAATTAATCCAAATGCTAGTGATAAAAAAGTTAACCTTACGATGCGTATACTGTGCTTAATTTTTATAGCGATTTCAGTAGCGCTTGCAATAATCAATCAAGAATATAAGGTTGCGGCTATAGCTTATATGATGGGTATTAGCTGGGGTACGTTAGCAGGTTGTTTTATGGGTCCATACGTATTAGGTCTTGTTTGGAAAAAGGTTACAAAACCTGCTGTATGGAGTTCGATTATTAGTTCGTTAGTTTTAACCGTTGCTTTAATATTTATATTCGGTTACGATGTAAATGGTTGGAATTGTACTATTGGCGACGCGCTTAAATCAGGTGTTGGGCAATCCCCGATGATTGGCGTAATCTGTATGATTTTCTCGTTAATAATCACAACAATCGTAACGTTATTTACTAAAGCACCCAAGGAAGAGGTCTTATATAATGCTTTCGATAAACCTATCGAAAACGAAGTAATTTAATAATTAATTTTAGGAGTTATAATGATTTGGTCTAAACAAGAGGTTTTACCTCGAGAAGAAATGCAAAAATTGCAACTATCGCGTTTAAAAGAAACCGTTAAAAGGGTGTACGAAAACGTTCCACCATATAGGGCTAAGATGGATGAAGTCGGTCTTAAGCCTGAAGATATTAAATCACTTGACGATTTAAAAAAGTTGCCTTTTACAACTAAACAAGATATGAGGGATAACTATCCTTTCGGTTTATTTGCCGTTAGTAAAGATAAGTTATTGCGTATACACGCGTCTTCAGGTACGACTGGTAAACCTACCGTTGTGGGTTATACCAAAAACGATATGGATATGTGGACGGAGTGTGTTTCACGTATAGCGTGTATGGGTGGCGCTACTGAAAAAGACGTCGCTCAAATATGTTTTGGTTACGGCATGTTTACCGGCGCTTTAGGTTTGCATTACGGTCTTGAAAATATCGGCGCAACCATAGTACCTTCATCAACTGGTAACTCTGAAAAACAAATTATGTATATGAAGGATTTTGAAACTTCTTTATTAGTTGCAACGCCTTCTTATGCACTACGTCTAGCGGAAGTCGCTAGAGAAATGGGTATCGATCCTAAAAAGGACTTAAAAGTTAAAATAGGTCTTGTTGGTAGTGAACTTTTAACCGATGCTATGCGTGCTGAAATGCATAAATATTGGGGTGACGATATGCTTGTTACTTCTAACTATGGGATGAGTGAACTTGTTGGCCCAGGTGTGTCTGGTGAGTGCGAGTATTTAGATGGTATGCATATTAATGAAGATTTCTTTTTACCAGAAATCATCAATCCAGAAACAGGCGAAGTATTGCCCGAGGGTGAAAAGGGTGAACTCGTTATAACTTGTATCAAAAAAGAGGGGATACCCCTTATTAGATATAGAACTAAAGATATTACAAGGCTTAATTACGCGCCTTGTAAGTGTGGTCGTACAACCGTTAGGATGGACAACCTTTCTGGTAGGTCGGACGATATGCTTAAAATACGTGGTGTTAACGTATTCCCGAGTCAGATTGAAGAAGTCATCTTTAGTGTGGAGGAATTAGGACCTCATTACGAAATTATTGTCGAAAGAGAAGGTTACGCCGATAAACTTACCGTTAGGGTAGAGTTAAACGTAGCAACCGACTCGTTTACCGAACTTGAAAATATTTCAAAGAAGGTTAAAAATAAGTTAAGGATTATCCTTGGTCTTGATGCAAAAATCAAGTTAGAGTCTCCAAACACATTACAAAGGTTTGAGGGTAAGGCAAAAAGAGTTAAGGATTTAAGGAGTTTATAATGGAAGATAAAAAGATAATGCTTGGTAACGAAGCTATTGCTCGCGGTGTATATGAAGCAGGTGTAAAGGTTTCAAGCGCATATCCTGGTACACCGAGTACTGAAATTAGCGAAGTTCTTGCTAAATATAGTGAAGTTTATACCGAGTGGGCGCCTAACGAAAAAGTTGCCGTAGAGGTTGCTGCAGGCGCTTCAATTTCTGGTGTAAGAAGCCTTGCTTGTATGAAGCACGTTGGTTTAAACGTTGCAAGTGATCCACTTTATACCTTATCTTATATTGGTGTAAACGGTGGTTTCGTGTTAGTCGTTGCAGATGACCCTGGTATAGCTAGCTCGCAAAACGAGCAAGATACCCGTATGATTGCGCGTAGCGCGCACGTACCACTTTTAGAGCCGTCCGATAGCCAAGAAGCAAAAGATTTTGTTAAATTCGCTTACGAAATTAGCGAAAAGTACGATACACCTGTTATATTAAGGACCACTACTAAATTATCACACTCACAAAGTGTAGTTTCGTTATGTGATAGGATTGAAGTAGAAGATAAGGTTTACGAGCGTAGTGTGCCAAAACACGTTATGATGCCGGCATCGGCTATTGCAAGACATAAAGTGGTTGAAGCTAGAGAAATTGCACTTCAAAACGATTGCTCGGATTTTGCTATTAACAAAGTTGAACTTAACGATACTAAAATCGGTTTTATTACCAGTGGCATACCTTACCAGTACGTTAAAGAGGTTTGTCCTAATGCAAGCGTGTTAAAACTTGGGATGATAAATCCTTTGCCAAAAAAACTTATCGAAGACTTCGTTTCTAAGGTGGAAACCGTTTACGTTTTTGAAGAACTTGAACCTGTTATTCAAGAACAAATTGAAAGTTGGGGTTTAAAAGTTAAGGGTAAAGAGCTTTTCACTAAACAAGGTGAATATAGCGCAAATCTTTTAAAAAAGGTGCTTTTTGGTCAAGACGACGTTGTGTTTGATAAGGCAGACGTTCCTAATCGTCCTCCGATTTTATGCCCCGGTTGCCCACATAGAAGCGTTTTCTCCGTGTTAAGTAAGTTAAAGATACACGCCTCGGGGGATATCGGTTGTTATACTTTAGGCGCTGTAGCACCTTTAAGCGTTATTGATACTTGT
Source organism: Clostridia bacterium (assembly GCA_017624285.1). Taxonomy (GTDB): domain Bacteria; phylum Bacillota; class Clostridia; order Christensenellales; family Borkfalkiaceae; genus UBA11475. Next base: position 13,167 of record JAGANI010000050.1, on the reverse strand, counting down.
ATTTGTATGGGCGCAAGTATTTCAGCATTACATGGTATCGAAAAGGCTAAAGGTAAAGATTATATTAAAAACTGGGTAGCGGTTATAGGTGATTCTACTTTCTTACACACTGGTGTAAATTCACTTATCAACATGGTATACAATAAGTCTACTGCAACCGTTATTATTTTAGACAACAGAACTACCGGTATGACTGGCCATCAAGAACACGCTGCTACTGGTAAAACTTTACAGGGTGAAGACACTTATGCAATCGATCTAAAACAACTTTGCCACGCAATAGGTGTTAAAAACGTTTTAGAAATCGATTCTTTCGACGTTAAAACTATGGAGACTGGTGTTAAAACAGCAACCCAAAGTGACGAGCTTTACGTTATTATCGCAAAATCTCCTTGCGCACTTTTAAAGGGTCAAAAATTCCCATTTAAGTGTAAAGCTGATCCCGATAAATGCAAAAAGTGTGGTGCTTGTTTAAAGATTGGTTGTCCCGCTTTAACAAAACAACCCGATGGCACTATTAAGATTGACGAAACAATGTGTAACGGCTGTGGGTTATGTAAAAACTATTGTAAATTCGATGCAATCGAAAAGGTAGGTGTGTAGTATGGATATTATGGTAGTTGGTGTTGGTGGTCAAGGTACGCTTTTAACTAGTAGGATTATCGGTAAAACCGCACTTGACGCAGGTTACGACGTAAAACTTTCCGAAGTACACGGTATGGCGCAACGTGGTGGTAGCGTTGTTACTTTCGTTCGTTTTGGCGATAAGGTTTACGAGCCTATCGCTGAAGAAGGTAGCGTAGACGTATTAATTTCATTTGAAAGACTAGAAGCTTTAAGATACGCACATTATGTAAAAAAAGACGGTGTAATTATTATTAACGATTGTCGTATCGACCCTATGACCGTCGTTACGGGTGCAAAGTCTTATCCTGAAAATATCATTGAAGATTTAATTAAATCCCATAAAGTTTACTCAATAGATGGATTATCCGTCGCTAAAGAACTTGGCAATAGTAAAGTTCTTAACTCGGTAGTTTTGGGCTTTTCAGCTAAGCACATTGGCTTTACTTTAGAAGACTGGCTTACTATGGTAGAAAAAACAGTTCCCCCAAAAACTATTGAAATTAACAAAAAAGCATTTTTAGCAGGCTATAATAAATACGAGGTATTTATGATTTGGAATAAAGAAATTGAGTGCATGTCTAGAGAAGACGTAACACTCCTTCAAAGCGAAAGACTTGTAAAACTAGTAGATTACGTTTACAATAACGTTGAGTTTTATCGTAAAAAAATGGATGCAGTGGGTGTTAAACCTTCTGATATTAAAGATATCAAAGATATCGTTAAACTTCCTTTTACCACTAAGGACGATTTAAGAGATAATTATCCCTTTGGTTTATTTGCAGTACCACACTCGGATATAGTTAGAATCCACGCTTCATCTGGTACTACTGGTAAGGCAACGGTAGTTGGTTACACTAGGGACGATTTAGAAATTTGGGCAGAATGCGTTGCAAGATGCTTTTCTATGGCTGGTGTTGATAAAAACGATATCGTTCAAATTGCGTATGGCTACGGATTATTCACCGGTGGCTTAGGTGCGCACGGTGGTGCTGAAAAAATAGGTGCGATGGTTGTTCCGATGAGTACTGGTAACTCTAAAAAGTTAACTACCATGATGGTTGACTTCGGCGCAACGGCAATTGCATGTACACCTTCTTACTTATTACATATTTCCGAAGTATTAGCAGAAGAAAATCTTTTAGACAAAATTAAGCTTAAAAGTGCAATTTGTGGTGCAGAACCTTGGACTGAAAAAATGCGCAAGGAAATCGAAAGCAAGTTAAACATCAAAGCATATGATATTTATGGTTTAAGTGAAGTCATGGGGCCTGGTGTTGCATGTGATTGTGAGTATCATCAAGGTTTACACGTTTGTGAAGACCATTTCTATCCAGAAATTGTAGATAGTGCAACTTTGCAACCTGTTGCCGAGGGTGAAACTGGTGAACTTGTTTTCACCACCTTAACAAAGCAGGGTTTACCACTTATTAGATATAGAACAAAAGATTTAACTAGTATTAGTTACGATAAGTGCGAGTGTGGTAGAACTTCCGTTCGTATTTCACGCTTTAAAGGCAGGTCTGACGATATGCTTATTATACGTGGCGTAAACGTATTCCCGAGTCAAGTCGAGGCAGCACTTATTGACGTGGAAGAAGTTACCCCTCACTATATGATGATAGTTGATAGGGTAAACAATCTCGACACGCTTGAAATTCAAGTTGAAATTGATCCTAAATTCTATACTGATGAAATCAAGGGTATTGAAAAACTCACTAAAAAGATAGGTCACGTTGTTCAACAAGCATTGGGTTTAAGTGCAAAAATTACACTTGTACAACCTAACACTTTAAAAAGAAGTGAAGGTAAAGCCGTTCACGTAACGGATAAACGTAAATTATATTAAGGGGGCAAATTATGGTAGTAAAACAATTATCAGTTTTTATTGAAAACAGACAAGGCAGACTTGGTGAAGTATTAGACGTGTTAAAAAATAATAACGTTAATATTTTATCAATAAGTTTAGCTGATACCACGGAATATGGTATTTTAAGACTTATTGTAAATAATCCAGAATTAGGCAAGGATACACTTTTAAAAGAAGGTTTTTCCGCATTACTTTCAGACGTAGTAATTATTAAAATTACTCATGAAACAGGTAGTTTGCAAAAGTTCCTTAAAATTATTTCTGATGCAGATATCAGTATTGAGTATATGTATGGTTTATCGGTTGAAGGCGCTTCAGCATCAATTGTGTTAAAGACGTCAGATACCATAAAAGCAACCACCGTTTTAACTGAAAACGGTATTGATACTTTATCTGGGGAAGATATTTCTAAGTTATAATTAAAATGGTTATAGATTTTCATACGCACGTTTTTCCAGATAAAATAGCTTCTAAAACGGTGGATGCGTTGGCAAATAGCGCATCGGTAAAGCCGTATTCTGACGGAACTTTGTCAGGCTTATTAAAAAATATGGAAGATTCAGGCGTAAATATTAGTGTAACGTTACCCGTTTTAACTAAGCCTACCCAGTTTGAAAGCGTTTTTAACTTTGCTAGTGAAGTTTTATCTAATTTTAAAAATGGCGACACACGTATATTGCCGTTTTGTGGTATTCATCCAGATATTGAAGATTTAGAAGGCGCTTTTATCAAAATAAAAAAAGCAGGTTTTAAAGGTATTAAAATCCATCCAGAGTATCAACAAACTTTTATTGACGACCCTAAAAACGTTAAAATATTATCGTTAGCAAAAAAGCATGGTTTAATTACCGTAACACACGCGGGTGTTGATAATGCCTATACTGGGGAAGTACGTTGTACGCCCAAAAGGGTGTTAAATGCTTTAGATAAATTAGGTGGATATGATAAGTTAGTGTTGGCGCATTTTGGTGGTAACGAGCTTTTTGATGAAGTTTATAATCATTTATCAGGATTAAACTTATACTTTGATACGGCATTTATGCTTAAAAATATAGATAAAGCTATGTTTATCAAAATATTAAATAAGCATGGTGAAGATAAAATTCTATTTGCAACGGATTCCCCGTGGAGTTATGCTTTATCAGATATAAATATTATTAAGAGTTTTTGTTTACCTGTAGATGTTGAAAATAAAATTTTATATAAAAATGCCGTAAAACTTTTAGATCTTTAAGGAGTAAGTATGATTAACAAAAAAATGTATGCTTTAGGTAGCAAGCGTTCAATTATAAGAGAAATCTTTGAATATAGTAAAATCCGTAGTGCAGAAATCGGTGCGGATAAGGTGTTTGATTTTAGTTTAGGTAACCCTAGTGTTGAACCACCTGTTGAAATTAAAAATGCTATTAACGATCTTAATTTAAACGAAAATTCCGTTTTATTACACGGTTATACTTCTGCGCAGGGCGATTTTTCTGTTAGAAAAGTTATTAGTGACGATATCAACGCTAAATTTAATTTATCTCTTACTCCTGACAATATCTATATGACTTGCGGTGCTGCGGCTTCATTATCAATTTCGCTAAAAGCGACCTTTAACGATGGGGATGAATGTATCGTTTTTGCACCGTTTTTTACAGAATATAGAGTATTTATTGAAAACGCACAAGGTAAAGTAGTTGTTTCAACCCCGCTAGAAAAGACTTTCCAAATCGATATTGATGATTTTGAAAGTAAAATTAACGTAAATACTAAGGCTGTAATAATAAATTCTCCAAACAACCCAAGTGGCGTTGTTTATAGTGAAGATACTATTAAAGCCGTTTGCAACGTATTAAATAAAAAGCAAGCAGAATTTAACCATCCTATTTATTTAATTGCTGACGAGCCTTATAGGGAATTAGTTTACGCTGACGTAAAAGTGCCGTATTTAATGAATTATTACGATAACACTATTGTATGCTATTCTTACTCTAAAGCGCTTTCACTACCAGGCGAACGTATCGGTTATATTGCAGTAAATCCTAAAGCAGTAAACGCTAAAGATTTATATCTGGCAATTTGTGGTGCTGGCAGGTCGCTGGGCTACGTTTGTGCGCCAAGTATGTTCCAACAAGTGGTTAAAAAATGTATTAACGCTAAGGTTGACGTAAACGTTTATAAAGAAAATCGTGATATATTATACGATAACCTTACTAAGTTTGGGTATAATTGCGTTAAACCCGACGGCGCGTTTTATCTTTTTGTTAAAGCTTTAGAAGAAGATGCATATAAGTTTTTTGAAAAGGCTAAATCAAAGGAAATTTTAGTAGTCCCGTGTGATGATTTTGGTGTAAAAGGCTACGTCAGAATTGCATATTGTGTCGATAAAGACAAAATTATCAACTCTTTACCAGCGTTTGAAGCTTTAGCAAAAGAATATAAACAATAGAAATTCACCCCCGTTGGTGGACTAATTAAAAATAAAAGAACTTAGACGTAAAAATCTAAGTTCTTTTTTAATGTAAAATTAATCAACAACATTTAACCCGTATGAAGATAAAACTTTTTTAGCGTGTAAAATTTGTTCATCGTTTGGTAAAACAAATGGTAAAGTATTTTTTAAATCAAGTGAAGTATATTTTGATCCCGCTAAGTTATGGTACGGTAATACTTTTACTTTAGTAACGTTTTTAAGTTTTGATAAAAATTCACCAATTTTATCTACTTCCGTATCGTTATAGTTTGGTACGTATGGATATCTAATTTCTATTTTACAATTTTTACTATCAAGATACAGTAAGTTTTCAAGTATTATTTTATTACTCTGTCCTGTGCATTTAATATGTACGTCGTTGTCTATTGCTTTTACGTCGTACAAAAATACGTCAGTATATGGTATTACTTTATCTAGTGCGTTTTTATTAACAAACCCGCAAGTATCTACGGCGGTATGTATATCGTTTTCTTTTAGACTTTTTAAAAGTTTTTCACAAAAATCAGGTTGGGTTAAACATTCGCCACCAGAAATTGTTACGCCACCGTTAGAGTTTTTATAAAAATCTTTATCTTTTAATAAAAGTGGTAATAGTTCGTCGGCACTGTAAGTTATACCGTAAAGTTTAAGGGCATCTTCTGGGCAAACGTCTACACAATCACCACAAGTCATGCAAGTTTTACGGCTATATACGTGTTTACCATCTAAAATGGAGTGGGCATTAAAGTTGCAAACGTTTACACACTCGCCACAATTTATACATTTATGACTTAAAAATGCAAGTTCGCTTTTTACGGAAAGTCCTTCGGGATTATGACACCACGCGCATTTAAGTGGACAGCCTTTAATAAAAAGTGTAGTACGTATTCCGTCACCATCATGTACGGCAAAATGTTTAATTTCAAAAATATTTGCTTTCATATTAAGATACGTGGTTTGCCTGTGTAATAAAGGCATCTTGTTCTTGTTTGGTTAGGTTAACAAAGTATGCGTTCCAACCACAAACTCTGACTTGTAAATTAGTATATTTTTCGGGGTTTTGTTGTGCTTTTTTAAGTTCATCAGCATTAAATACGTTACCATGTATCGAAAAACCTCCTTTATCAAAATAGGTTTTTACAATGCCATAAAAAGCGTTTAACCCGTCGTTGCCACTAACGTTTGAGGGGTGTAAAACAACGTCTAAAACTGAACCGTTTGGGAAATCGCTATGGTCAAAAATTGTAACAGAATTGATAAGCGATAATATTCCGTTTTTATCCATAGTTAAGCTAGCGCATAAGTTTTTAGATAAAGTTTCGCCCTGTAAGCGCCCGTCAGGTGTCGCAAAAGTACGTTTACCAAAGTAAAAACATGTGTCAATAGTAAATAAAGATGCTTTGTAAACACCACCACGGCTATTTTTTCGGTTATTAACAATACTAGCTAAATAACGGGTAACGTCTATCGTTATTTTATCCGCAACGGCGTTTTCGTTACCATATTTAGCGTTATATTTTAAGATTTTAGATCTTAAGTTTAAGTTGTTTTTCCAATTGTTTTTAAGTATAGTAAATAAATCAGTTAGCGTAATTATTTTTTTATCGAAAACAAATTCTTTAACAACAGATAAACAGTCGACTAAACTTGCTAAAGAGTAAAAGTTAAGTGAAGTATTATTGTACGTAGCGCCGCCTTCTAAAACGTCGATACCGTTTTTAACGCTATCATCGTATTGTGCAGAAAGCATACTATCAGGTCCTAAATAACTGTAATATCTTTCAATAGTATTTACGTAATCAATACACTTGTCGGTTAAAAACTTAATTTGTTTTTTTACTTCATTATAAAAATCTTCGTAAGTATTAATTACAGCTGGTTTAAATGTGCAAAAATCCCCAGTTAAAACGTCATATCCACCAGAAAGCACGTATTCAACAGCTTTAACCAAATTTACACCTGCGCCACCGGTGCAACCGATTTCCTTGCCCCAAACTGCTGGCTCGTAACAACCGATAGGTGTGTAGTCAAGCGCATCTTTTTCGCATATCCCAACTTTTTTAAGTGCATTTACGGTAACAGTGTCATTGATGAAAACAAAACTACTTTTTCCATTTATAATGCAACTTAAAACCCTTTTGATAAAATCAACAGGTGTTTTAGGTGAAACCCTAATATGTATTTTAGGGCTATAAATGTTCATTTGTTTATATACGTCGACAATTAAGTAAGAAATCTCGTTAGTAACTTCGTTTTTATTTTCATCTAAACCACCAATTGCAAACGGTAAGCCAAACGGAACTTTCGCAGATGAAAATTTATTAAAAAAGTATTTTAACATCTCGATAACGTCAGCTTTGGTATAAATTCCGTTTTCAATATCGTTTTTATAAAAAGGATATAATAATACGTCAAGCCTACCTAGAGTACGTACACGCGTTTTGTAAACGTATTCGTGTGCAAAAAAATATAAAACAATTAGTTGCATGGCTTCGTAAATATTATTAGGGGCGCTGTTTGCAATGTTTTTTAAGGCAATAGCGTTTTCCTTATTAAAAGGTAGTATTGCGTCGGAAAGCCTATTTGCAAGTTTTTTACATGCATTAAGTACAATTTTACAAGAATTATAAAATTTTTCTTGTTTAATCGTAAGTTTTTTATTTGCAATTGTGTCGTTGATACGATTTATTAACCCCTTAAAGCCTAATTTTAGTAACGCTTTAGTATTTGGTGAGGTATGACCTAAATCTTCTTCAGCACGATAGCTTCCGTATTTATTATAGGCGTTAAGACACTCTAACGTTTCGTTTTTTAATACTCCGTCTTTTATATCGCTAAGCCATTTTTTACGTTGTAATCCGATTAAATCCCCGTCAAAAACCTTTTCTTGAAATATATCTTCTTTATCGATTGCAATTTTAGCGTTAGTTAAAATGTAATCAAATAAATTCGCTTTTATTAAGTCATGGTTATCGCCGTTATCACTTTGCATTAAATCGCTATAAAATTTAGTCATTTCTTCAAAAGAAACGCCACTATCTTCAATATAAGTTATATTATCGTATTGATTTATTAGGCTTTTATTATTAAAATCAAACTTTTGCATATAAACCCTCAAAATAAATGTTAATTTAATTATATAACAAAATTGCATAAAAACAATAAATTTTCAAAACTTCTTGACTAAATCGATACAATATTTTTTTGTAAACAAAGACAATTAAAAAATAAATAACAAACAAATGACAATATTGTTACAATATGTTGACAATGTTTTGATATCGTGTTATTATATTTATATTATAAATTTCGTATTGAAAACCTATTTAAATTATGTTATAATAAAATAAATATAGGTGGGGAGGCTTTTGTGAAAAAATTTTTATTATTAATTTTATGTGCGTTAATGGCAAGTTCTGTTACGCTCGTTTCGTGTAAGCGTGATAACGACGGTGGCAATAATCCGCCTCCGCCAAAGCCAACGTTTACAATGCAAAAAGGCGTTCATTATTCAGATGAAATTGGCGTTTATAGCGAAGAAGAACGTAAAGAAACCACTGCTATCTTTAATAAAGACGTCTTTTATCGTAACGATAATATAAAAATCGGCGCAGATCCGTCTATTTTATACGTTTCTGACGAAACCGATCCAGAGTTTGGTAAATATTATTTATTTGGTACTATGGGTTCGGCTATATTTAATTCATATTCTAGTTACGATTTAACTTCTTGGGAACTTGATTCTGCAGTATACGCTTACGCTCCCGATAGTTGGGAGTTTAAAGATACCTTTGCGCCAGAGTTTATTTGGGATAAAGATGCTGACCGTGCAAAATACGGTTTAAACGAAGACGACCCTGGTAAAGGCGTTTACTTTATGTTTTTCTCTAGTTCTAATTCTGTTGAATATAGGGTTGAAACCAACGGTGGCCAAGATTTTCAGGATTATTTAAGTTTAGCTATTTCTACAAGGCCCGGTGGTCCATACAAAATGTGGACGGGTGTTGAAACGGGTGCTGTTATAGGTGGGGTAGACTACGGTACTGCCGATGCTTATAAACAGTATACTAATTATAGTGACGTTGAAGATTTAGATGAGTATTCTAAAACTAACTACGTTGCTCGTAAAGGGGACAAGGTTGATAACGACGACCATTGGTTTAACCCTGCAGCGGCGCGCGCATCGTTAGCTTTTCAATATAAAAATAAAGAAAACGCTGGTAAAGTAGTCGACGGTACGTTCGTTAACGAAGCAGCAAAAGGCGTAATTTCAGACGAATCCGTCTTTAATTTTGAGTGTATCGACCCCACGCCTTTCGTAGATCCGGTTACAGGTACAAAATATTTGTATCTAGCGCGTATTTCATCCGGTTTTACCGGTTATATGGACGACGTTGGTCAAGTTATGGCTGCTAATACCATTTTTGCAGTAACGTTTATAGATAACGACTGGTCACAGATCGATTATTCTTCTTTAAGAAGAGTAACCCGTAACCAATACAACTTTGTAAACGATTACGATGCTGAAGTATACAATCAACAAGCGGCAGCGTTTGACCATACAAAATATCCTAAGGGTGTTAAAGAAACCGAGGTTTATACTTTCCAAAAAAACACGGCGGAAAATTACGTATCGGCACGTGGGTTAAACGAAGGTCCTTTCGTAGTATATAATCAAGAAAGTGGTCTTTATTATTTAACTACTTCAACGGGTACGTACGTTAATAACTCTTACACCGTAATAACGGCTGTTGGTTATACTCCTTTTGGTCCGTTTAGAAAGTTAGAGATTAACGAAGGTGGTATTTTGCTTACCACAAATAGTGGTGCAGCAACGGATTTAGTTACAGGTCCTGGTCACCATTATATGTTAAAAGTTGGTGGTGAAGATTATATTATCTACCATCGTCATATAGACTTAACAAAAAGCCAATATACGCGTGGCGCTGTTATTGATAAATTAGAGTGGATTAAAAACGATACGGGTATGTTGGTACCATACGTAAACGGACCTACTACTACTTTACAGCCTCAAATTTACGGTATGGGCGCAGGTTACGTTAATATTGCCGACCAAGCAAAAGTAACCGTTTCAACCTCTCAAGATAAAGCAAAGTATTTAAACGATAATTTAATTAAAATTCATTCGGATGGCGTTACCCCTTTTATTAAGGAATATACTTTTACTGAAAGTGAAGCTACCTTAACTTTAACCTTTGACGATTATCGTGATATTGCTGCCATCATGGTTTATAACAGTTATAACTTTGAAACAGCATTTGAAAAGATCAAAAAGATCGAAATGGACGTTAAAAAGGATGGGGTAGAAGGCGTTGCAATAATCAACGACTTACAATTCCCGTGGGATATGTCCGAACAGATTTTTGACGATATGATGCGTGCAGGTTCGGCAGCGCATGCAGTATTTGATGAAATAGCCGTTAAAGAAATCCGTATAACTATTGATAACTGGAATAATTACGAAGGGTTCTCTGGTATAACGGCAATTTCCGAAATTTACGTTTTAGGCAAAAACGAAGTCAATAAAAATACTGGTAACGGTAATGCAACTTCGTTTGCAATTGATAACTACGTAGATTCATCTATAAAACAACCTATCAAAAAGGGTGATATCACACTTGACGGTATCGCTACTGAAGAAGAATGGGGCAATAAAAATAAATTTACTCATACGACTTCAATCGGTGGTCAACCACATGATATCGAAGCGTCATCTACCTTTACCGACGACGGTTTGATAATGTACTTTAAGGTTTCTGGTGCGCCGGTATTCTTTAACCCTGGTAGAAGTGAGTATCATAATACCGGTGTAGAAGTATACTTTGCATCTTCATCGGCAAAGTCTTTATACGATAATGCTTTCCAAATGGAATTTTTCCCGAACGGTTTTTATAACGTTACTAAGTATTTAAAGGCTGGTAAGGAAAACGATCCCCAATACTTTAGATATTACGTACCGGGGATAATCAATACTGGTAGTGTAGACGGCGTGCTTAACTCAAGCGATAGCAACGGCTATACAGTAGAGTTCTATATTCCGTTTAAATCTATTGGTATTAACGAAGTACCCGAAGCGATGTCAATTAACGCTGCGGTAATATATTGTACCACTTACGAAGGCGATCAGCGTGAGGCTTGGGCAGATATCGGTCCTACCTCTAACCCCGGTTATAAGTTTGCTTTACCAAGTACTTGGTGGAAGTTTGATAACGACGGTTATTACGATCCCAACGCTACTATAAAATCGACTATTAACGATGGTGAACCAATCCAAAACGGTACGGTAACAGTTGAAGGTAGTTATAATAATGGCGGTAAGGTTGTTGTTACGCCTAACGAAGGTTACGCTTTAAAATCGTTTACCGTAAATGGTGAAGAAGTTAACTTTTTAGAATATTACTTTGACGAGCAAGAGTTTTTAAACTTAGATATTGACGTAGAATTTAAGCCCATCTCTGGGGAAGAACGTATTTTAAGTATTAATTCAGGCTTTGCGTACGGTTTAGATTACCCAGTAAAAAATATTCCTATTTACTTTAAGTCAAGTGACGGCGATCTTTACTCGGGTTATACCGATCAAGATGGTAAAATTACCATTAATATTTTAGATGGTGAATATATCGCTTCCGTTTACGGTGGTAATGCAATTACCGTAAATATTGACGAAACCGTTAATAGTATTAAGTTTGCGCGTAACGTTTTAGAAAGCATTTCTGTAGACGGTTATGCTATTAGTGAAAACGGTGTAAACGGCGCATCGGTTAAATATACAGGTGGGGCAGTGCCGACTGATACCGTTCCTAAAATTTCGTTTAACAAAACGCTTGATTTAGACACGGTATTTATTGATGCAACTATCGTCGTACCTACCGATGGTAACGATACGTTTATACCAATAAAAATTATCCAAATAGGTGATACGTCTAACGCTCCAAAATACTACTATATTAACGTAGGTATTTGGAATAACATTATGTACGTTAAACCGTTTAACTCCACTAGTGGCCAAATAAAAATTAGCACGGCAACTGCATGCATAGGTGGTAGTATCGTAAACGCTTATCAAGCCCGCGTAGGCGTTATGGTTATCAATAACGACGACCAAACAAGTACGGTTTCGCTTTACTATCATAACGGAGCTAGCTGGACGCACATGGCTTCGGCAAATGGTGGTTATGCATCAGAATTATGTTTATTAACACCAGGCTCTTGTACGGTTACAGGTCCTTTTGAAATTAACTCTATCAAGATTTATAACGATCAAGACGTCGTATCAAATTACTTAGGTAAAATTAAATATGACGGGGTAACGGGTGCTAAAATTAGCGCAAAAACCGATTATATTGCACCTAATAATAAATTAAACGTTACCGTAACTCCAGATAGCGTTATTAACGGTGTAAATATCGTTTCATCCGTAAAAGTTAACGGAGTAGAAGTCCCCACTACGCTTAATTCAGACGGTTCTGCTTCGTTTGACGTAACGCACGATACTTTTAGCAAAAAGGAATATGTTATAGAAGTTTCTACTAAAAGTGTAGCGTTAAAGACGATAAGTCTTACCGTAAGGGCTGACGACGCGTTATATAACGGCACGCTTAAATATAAAGGCGTTACTTTTGGTGAAGTTAACGTTATTAACGGTGTAGCATCTCTTAATTTAGCTGAAAATATATACGAGTTCTATACTGATAATCATCTCCCGTATAAGGTAAGTATCGATAGTACAACTTTAACTGCAAACGTTATTTTAAGGGAAAATATTTTTACAGCATCAAGCTACGGTGACGTTAAAATCTATGGTGGTAAAAACGGTATCGATATCGAGTATGTAGGTGGCGCAATCGCACCTGCAGATACACCACAAGTAAGGTTGTTGCAAGAAACCGTTACGGATTTTATTATCGATTATACTATTATCGTTCCGTTAACTAGTAAAAACACTTGGATACCGTTTAAGATTTATGGTAAGCAAAACAGCTTTACAGCGCCTCAGTATTATTACTTTAACGCAGGTTTTTATAAGGCAAGTGCCGTACAGTTAAAACCGTTAAATCAAGATACGGGTGCTGTTGCGGTTGAGGGTTTAGTTGATACCGACGGTGATAGCGTTAACGACGCTTACAAAATTAAGCTACGTGCAGGTGTAAAAAGTAACGGTGACGGTTCTGTAGATTTTAGCATGTATTACCATAAT
>JAGANI010000049.1 GCA_017624285.1 Clostridia bacterium | reverse complement strand
CAGCACCTTCGGAGATAGCGCCAACAGGACAAGTATCCATACAAGCACCGCAACTTAAACAGTCGCTACTGATTTTGAAAGCCATAATGCACGCCTCCTTTTTGATTGATTGTATATAGATAATAACACATTTTTTTTGATTTGTAAATATAAAAACAAAAATTATTTTTAACATTTAAAAATATATTGCTTTAACAACCAACTTAATAATCTTTACGACCACATAAAAGGTCTATACTAACCTCAAAAAAATCTGCAAGACGCCAACACTCGATAATACTTGGCTCTATAATTCCCTTTTCCCAGCGAGAAAGGTTTGCTTGGCTTGTCCCTATTTTTTCAGCAAGCGACCTTTGCGATAAGCCACGTTCTTTACGAAGTTCTGCTATTTTGTTTTTATCAAAACCATACATCATATATTTATTATACAAAAATGTATAATATATACTTGACTTATACATATTTGTATCATATAATTTAGATAGAATTAATATACAAAAGGAGAAATTGTATGAAAAAAATTGTATGTATAATGCTATTATTTATTATTTCATTAAATTTAACCGGCTGTTTCGGTTTTTTTGACGACGAATCCTCGAACTATGAAATTGTTGGTGAAGTTAATATGTTAGTAGACTATAATTCATATTTAGGCTATAGTGCTAATGTTACAGGAAAACTAAAAAACAAATCAAATAAAGAATTTTCTTATGTTGAAGTAACTTATGCTATATATGATAGCGCTGGTAACCAAATTGAAACCGCATATGCTAATACCACTAATTTACAAGCAGGTAGCACATGGTATTTTAGTGCAAGCATGTTTACTTTTACTGATATAAAACCTTCAAAATGTAAACTTGTAGACGTTACAATTTGGTAATTAAAAAACATAAAAAAAGGAACGGGTAACCGTTCCTATTTTTAGTTGATATTTTTATTTAGTTATTTTTAGCGTCTTCTATTCTTTTATTGGCGTCTTCTATCCTTTTGTTTGCTTCGGCAAGTTGTTTTTCACGTTCTTCTTGCATTTTAAAAGTTCTTTCGCTAGGACTCATATGCGCGTCATTCCAACTTTGCCTGCCTATTGCCTTTGCCTTTTTTAAAGTGTTTTTGCCACGGTTTTCTTCAAAATTTGCTTTTGATTCTGCCTTAACTGCGGCTAAATTTGTCTTATCAACTTCATGCTGCGCTTTTGCGCTTTTTTTCATATCGGAAATAGCGTTTTTAAAAAAAGTTTTAATACCCATAATTACCTCTTAAAATTAAGCGTTTTCTTCATTTAATAAAACGTCGGATAACTCAAACACGCGTGCGCTGTATTTTGCTTTGCGACTATTTAATATCTTTTTGTAAATGGGGTAATTAATTGATACTAAAAGTATACCTAATAAACCGATACCAATACCCATAGGCATTGCAAAAGATAACGTAGCGCCGATAACCTTCATGGCGAAGCACATACCAGTGCCAAGCACGAGTGAAGAAAGACTACCAAAAACGTATGCGAAAATTTTTGCAGGGCGCTTTACCTTTTTATCAAGTGATTTTAACTCGTCTAAAGTGGTGGTGGGTTTTGCTTCGTAACTAGAACGGATTTTTTGTACTTGTAAATTTGACATAATAAATAACTCCTTTTGATTTAAGATTTTTAAGTTGTTTTTTAACTTTGTACCCACATTATACTTAAACCATGTTTAAGTTTTAATAAAATACTGTAAGTGGTTTGATAACGTTTTGTAAATATTTTGTAAAAACAGGCTTTTTTATTATTTTTTAAATTTTTAACAAAAAAACGGTTGCTTATCGTAAAGCAACCGCCTTTTATAATTATTAAATTTATAAAGTTTATATTAAACCACTTAAAAACTATTTGTTAATAGGCTCGTTTAATAATTCTTCTGAAAGGCGTAAAATTTCTTCCCCATAACGGTTTTTGTACTTTTTTAACACCATTTTATAAACGGGGTAAGCAAGCACGATAAACGGTACACCGACAACCATTACTACGATGCCCCAACTTAAGATACCCCACTCTAAAACCATGGTTAGACCTAACCCAAAAATTAGCGCACCAACCACACCAAGCACTAACGACCAAATAATTGCCGTGTTTTTTACAATGGCATCTAGACGGCGCAACCTATCCAACTTGCTTTCGCTTTTACTTGCTGGGAAATATTGACGACGTATACTATCGATTTCTTTACGTTCTCTCTCTGTTGGGGCAGAATATTTATAATTAAATTGTTCATCCATATTAAATACTATCCTTAGTTAATTTTTTAATTTGTTTATTTGCAGAAACTATCATATAAACGCCAATACCGATTGAAAGTAAACTTACTACCGAACCGGTTAAGGTATTCATAAGCGAAGTATTAAGCGTACCGTCGCCAAAAGCAGACATTAACGCCGTTTGCAATGCCAAAATTGAAACTAAAGCGTCTATTAGGTTTATATTACGAATTGCGCGAACGGTTAAATCGTCCTGCCGATGCGCCTTAAAAAGCGTTATTATTGCGACGGTTATCTTAAAAAACGCGTACGCTGCAAACGCAAAAACCGTCCACCCCAGATAAGAAAAATGCGCGTCGGCAAAAATCATCTGAGCGATAGCAACCGATAATGCCACGTTTAGTATAAGCGTTATGATACCACTATTTTTATATACTTTGGCTTTAGAAAGTTCTTCCCTATTTAAATCGACTTCCTTGCCGAGTCTGTTTTTATGATATATTAGTACGCCACCGCGTAAAAACATAAGCGAAATATAAAAGGCTGAAAGAGAACCATACCAAATAGAACGGTTAACTATGCCCATATAAGCGTTAAAACCACTAAAAAGCATACTCATTAAAAAAGAGCCTATTGCAAAAATTACCGTCCTAAACCCAAAACTTCTTAAAATTAAGTGAGTAAAAGTAAAACGTTCCATAAAAGCGACGATTTTATCTTTTAACTTTGGAAAAATCGGGATTATTAAATACACGCTATAACAAAGTGAAAGCCCTGCTATCCCAAAAAGAAGGTAAGCGATAACGTCAAACGTAGTGGAATCTCCACCCAAAAATACTATTAAAAGTGAACTAGTTGCACTTAAAACAGTTACTATAAAGGTTACAACTTTGACCCAAGTAGGTGGTTTTAAAATCGATTGCCAAATTTTATTAAAGTTAAACTTCATAAACGACGTCCTTTAATAATATTGTAAAAGTGCTACCCACGCCGACCCGACTTTGGACGGAAATTTCACCACCTAAAATATCGATAACCTTTTTTACAAGCGCTAAGCCCAGTCCGTTGCCCTGCGTAGCGTGTGAAGTATCGCCTTGATAGAATTTTTCAAAAATCTTTGCGCCTACTTCTTTAGACATACCACAGCCGTTATCTGAAAAGGAAACTTCTACGTTTTTGCCTTTAGTTTTTAAAAACACCCCTATACGTCCCCCGTCGTTAGTAAATTTTAACGCGTTGGATATAAGGTTATTCCAAACAATTTCTAGCAGGCTTTTAGAAGAAAATATAGTAACTTCATCAAAATCACAAGTAAAATCAATCTGCTTTTTATCAATGATGCTTTCAAACGATAAAACGCACTCTGAAAGCGATTCAGTTAAACTAAAAACTTCGGCTTTTTCTTGAATCTCTTGGTTTTCAAGCTTATTAAGTTTAAGTATGTTTGTGATTAAATCGGTAATACGCTTTGATGCCGATATAAGCGTTTTTGCGTAGGATTTACGCGTTTCGCTATCTAAAGTATCGTCTTGCAAAAGATTAGCGTAGTTTTGTATAACAGCAAGCGGGGTTTTAATCTCGTGCGAAACGTTTGAAATAAAATCGGTTTTTAAAACTTCGTTTTTTTCAAGCTCCGACGCCATTTTATTGAGGTTTTCCATAATAAGGTCGTACTCGTTATACTTATTATAATCACGTAAAACTTCTACACGAGTGGAAAAATCGCCTTTGGCAATCTTATCGGTGGCGTCTAATATCTTTTTTGTGGGTTTATCAACCATAATTTTACGGCGGATAAAATCACAAATAGTACATACTAGCGATAACATTATTATAACTATTAAGATAAGTATCGCTATTAATGCGTTGTTATCGGTACGCTCCCTAATATAATCGTATACAAGAACGGCAATTTGAATAACCAGCGCGATTACAATAAAAAATATCGCCGCACCAATTATAGATGCCCTTGCGCTTTTTAATTTACGCCCCTTCATTTTAATACCACCTTATAACCTAAACCATGTACAGTTAATAGCGAAAATCCGTCGCACGTAGACGTTTTATCACGTAGTTTTGCCATATATACGTCTACCGTCCTGCTGGTTGCAGAGGAATCATAATCCCAAAACTCAGACATAAGCGCTGAACGGGTGAAGGTTTTTTTAGGATACGATAACATTTTAAATAAAATATCGAACTCCCTTACGGTAAGAGAAACTTCTTCACCATCAATAGTGGCGATACGCTCGTCGGCGTTCATATAAAAATTGCCGATTTTAATTTCTTTTTCCGTT
Source organism: Clostridia bacterium (assembly GCA_017624285.1). GTDB lineage: Bacteria > Bacillota > Clostridia > Christensenellales > Borkfalkiaceae > UBA11475. The sequence continues at coordinate 12,517 of JAGANI010000049.1, read as the reverse complement.
TCAATCTTAGCGCGACGCAGTATTGCTTTTATCGCCATAAGTAAAATATCTATATCGAAAGGTTTAGTAACGTATTCGTCTATACCGATATTATAACCTAGCATTTTAGAAGGTTTATCGTCTTTAGCCGTCATAAAAATAATGGGCGTAGTCTTATCGGTTGTACGAAGATTTTCGGCAAGTTCAAAGCCGTTTAATCTTGGCATCATAATATCTGTTAAAAGCAAGTCGCACTTATTGTATTCCAACTTTTTTAACGCGTCTAAACCGTCGATGCATGAAATTACGTCGTAACCTGCGTTACGAAGACTTATCGATACAAAACGATTTAAATCTACGTCGTCTTCTACTACGAAAATTGTTATCATAAACGCCCTCCTTTTTTATAAATATATCTTTTTAATTATAAAAAATTGTTTTTAAAATGTTAACGAAATGTAAAAGTTAACAAAAAAGGAGCAAGTTTAAATAAACTTAGCCCCTTTAATATAAAATTAGTCTAAAAGTTCTTTTAAGTCGTCTAAATTTTCGTCTTCATCAGGTTTATCGTTATGGGACTTATTAAACTTTATATCGCTTAAGGGGAAGTCTTTGTAAATCTCGCTACCATCACCCTTAGTTATCTTAACTTTGACTAAAAGTTTAAGCATATTGTTTGAAATAACCACGCCGTTGCCTTCTGGCGTAGAAACTTGCCCACCCTGCTTAGGCATCTTTTTGCATACGTCGGCGTAATAGCCGTTTTCATACTCTAAACAGCACATAAGCCTACCACATAGTCCTGAAATTTTAGTAGGATTAAGCGATAAACCTTGGTTTTTTGCCATTTTAATGGAAACCTTTTTAAAGTCTGGCACACAGGAAGAACAACAACACTCCCTACCACACGGTCCTAAACCACCGATAAGCTTAGTTTCATCACGGATACCGATTTGGCGAAGTTCAATCCTAATTTTAAATGCCTGCGCCAAGTCTTTGACGAGTTCTCTAAAGTCAATCCTGCAATCTGCTGTAAAGTAAAATATTATCTTTTTACCGTCGAAGGAATATTCCGCCCCGACGATTTTCATATCGAGTTGATTTTTTAAGACTTTTTCCTCGGCAATCTTGATTGCGTTTGGAATCTTTTTCTCGTTTTCACGGATAAGATCGTCGTCTTTTTTAGTTGTTTTACGAATAATCGGTTTAAGGGGTTTAACTACGTCGTCGTCATCGACTTCTTTTAAGCCGAAAACTACTATACCATACTCTAAACCTTTGGCAGTTTCAACTATAACGCCTTGACCAACATCGTAATTAGCGTTTGGGTTTTCGGGAGCAAAATAATACACTTTAGAAGTGTTTTTAAATTTAATCCCTACAATTTTTTCCATTTATATTTGCCCTCCAATATGGAAAGAAGCAATCTTTCCAAAAGCATCGTATCGTTATTATTAAAAAACTCACGCTTGCGTGAATCTGTTATTTTATCTAAGGCGTAAATACAACTTGCCCTGTTAAAACCGTTAAGTGTGTCAAAAAAACCCACTAACGTGCCGTTAAAAATTTTACCACCGGTGTAATAAACTGCTAAATCCCTAAATAAATTTTCTAACGCGGATAAATAGTCTAAAAGATTAACGCCTGAAGATAAAATCTCGTTTGAAACTTTTAAAACGTCTTTACTAGTATTTAAGTTTTTTAGCGTTGACTTTGCAAGATCTTCTGCCTTAAAAAACTTTTCGTCATTATATAAGCGCGCTACCCCACCGATAGTGCCGTCTGAGTTTGATACCGCCGTTTTAAGTCTTTCTACGTCGGTAAAATCATCTTTTAAAGCACTAAATAAATCCTCTTGGGAAAATAGTGGGATTTCTAACTTTTTTACCCTAGACTTTACCGTAGGTAAAACGGAATACTCCCCAGTAGCACCGATTAATATATGTACGCCTTCGCTAGGTTCTTCAAGCGTTTTAAGTAGTTTATTTTGCCCCGCGGGGTTAGTAAGCGACGCGTCTGTTATAACGTAGACCTTTTTATCGCCCTCGTACGGCTTAATAAAACTGTCGTTGACGATTTCAGTAACGTCGTCCGCAGAGATTTTATCACCGTCTTTAAGCGGGTAAAACTTAACGTCTGTAAGTTTTTCCTCATCAATAAGACGACACTCTCTACAACAATCGCAGTAGCCCTTACTTTTGCAAACTATTAGTTTTGCAAAAATTTTTAAATAATCTTTAACGTGTTTTTTATCGGGGGTAAAAAGCATATACGCATGCGAAAGCCTACCGTGTTCCTTATCCAAACTGACCATTTTATAAGCAGTTGTGTTTTTAATAAGTTTAAGTAAGTTTGCCATTTTACTCCCCTTTAATTTACCCCGTTATAGGGTTTAAGGTAAAATGCCCTTATCTTTTAAGGCATTAATAATTTTGTTATGCGTTTCCATAACCGTACCGGAACAATCTATCGGTAAAAACCTGTCCGTATAAACTTTTGACGCGGTTAAATAGCCCGAATACACTTTTTTGTGAAAATCCATACCAGACTGCTCTATACGGTCGTTTAAGTCTGCGCCACCCTTTCTGGAAAAAGCTTCTTCTGGGGTGATTTTTAAAAATATTGTCGCGTCGGGATAGCATCCGTCGATAGCGCGATTATTGATTTGTTCAACGTAATCAAACCCTAAGCCGTTAGCAACCCCTTGGTATGCGAGAGAAGAATCTATAAATCTATCGCAAAGCACCAAAACGCCTTGTTCTAAACTTGGTTTAATAACGTCGTTTACGTGTTGCGCCCTTGCCGCAGCAAAAAGTAGCGCCTCGGTAACGGGGGTGATTTCAGCATTGTCGGAAGAAAGTAAAATCTCACGAATTTTTTCCGATAAAACCGCACCACCGGGCTCACGAGTTAAAACGTATTTTATATTATTTCTTTGAAGGTATTCTCTTAAAAGTTTAATTTGCTTAGACTTACCTGCGCCCTCGCATCCCTCAAAGGTGATAAATTTACCCTTCATATTTGCCTCTAATCAAGAAAATCTGTTGTGGCTTTAACTATTGCCGTCAAAGCCGAAAGCGACTCGTAATGGAGCGTTGGCTGATGCCTTTCCACGTCGAAAATCGCAAGCACCATGCCTTTTGCAGTGGTTGCGCCAAGTAGCGTTGCGTAATCGGTTATACTTGCTTTACCCGAAACGTTACAAGTAAGTTTAGATAAATCGATACCATACAACTTTTCGGTTTCTAACAAATAATCAGCCTCGTAAGCTTGCTTTTCGCTCTCACTAGCGTTATGATAAGACGCCGTATACTTTTTGTAACTGATAAAAATTTCAGGACGCTCTACAAGTAATTTTTGTAAATCGTTAACGTTTTGAAACAGGGCTTCTATCCTGGCCTTTTCTAACCCGATTGCTTGAAGTTTTTCTTCTTCAGTTTTAAAACGGTTATCTTTAAACGAGCGTGATAAGAAAGACGTTTTTACTTTAGCGTCATCTATAAGCGTTTTATCTAAAATAGCGTCGTCCGATATTGACCCGAGATCGCCGTCTAAAACCTCAACCCCAGTAGGTAAAAAGGTTTTGGCGTACGCCCTTGCCTTTTGATAGTAAGTAACGTAGTCGTGCACGGCAAAATTATCTACTAGATAGTTAAAATCCGTCTTAGCGATAGATAGATCGTCATCGTCATCAGGATTGCCAGTAGTATGCGTAGCTATAACCATATCTACGTTACCTGCTTCCATCCAGTAAGGATGGGTGGAAGTATCCGATGTTGACACGGCGATTTCTTGCACCTCGTAACTAAAAACGCCGTTACCTAAAAGTTTTTTGACGTTTTCCATCTTAGTGCCGTCCACCGTAGCATCGGGATTAGTGTTATAATAGTGCAGATAAAAAGTTTGACCGTTGTTTAACAAACGACTTTCCGACCCAATACCCATAAACGTGAGCGTGACCAAAAGCACCGCTACAATTAGTAGTGACACTAGTTTTATCCACTCATATTGTATAAAGGCGGAAAGCCTTGCCTTGGTAACTTTATTATCCATACAGTCCTTAAGCCCCAAACGGGGGCGATTTTTAGTCTTTTTTAATTAGTTTTTAGCCTTAGGCTTCATGGTCGGGAATAATAGTACGTCCCTAATAGAAACGCTATCTGTTAAAAGCATAACGAGTCTATCAACACCAAAGCCTAAACCACCTGTCGGAGGCATACCGTATTCTAGCGCGGTAACGAAATCTTCATCCACCTTAGCGTCGTTGCCACCTTTAGCGCGCTTTGCTTCTACCTGTTTAACAAACCTTTCTTTTTGGTCGATAGGGTCGTTAAGTTCTGAGAAAGAGTTGCCCATTTCCCTTGCGTAAATAAAATACTCAAATCTTTCGGTAAACGCAGGGTTAGACGGCTTACGCTTTGCTAAGGGAGAGTTTTCTACAGGATAATCGTAAATGATTGTAGGTTGAATAAGCTTTTCCTCTACGAAAGCATCGAAGAACGCAATTAATACGTGGCCCTTAGTAGCGGTAGCGCCTTCTTCTACGTTGACGTTCATCTTATCGGCAACAGCCCTAGCTTCTTCATCGGTAGCCCAGTCGTTATAATCTACGCCAGCGTATTTTTTAACGGCTTCAACCATGGTTAAGCGTTCCCACTTTTTACCCATATCGATTTCGATACCTTGATAAGTAATTTTATCAGTACCACAAACTTTTAAGGTAATGGTTTTATACATATCTTCGATTAAATCCATCATATCGAAGTAATCTGAATACGCTTGATACATTTCTACCGTGGTAAATTCTGGATTGTGCGAACGGTCCATACCTTCGTTACGGAAAATCCTACCAACTTCGTAAACCTTATCAAAACCGCCTACGATAAGACGTTTTAAATAAAGTTCCGTTTCAATACGGAGATACATATCGATACCAAGCGTGTTATGGAAGGTCTTAAATGGTCTTGCAGATGCGCCGATTTCAAGCGGTTGTAAAACGGGCGTATCAACTTCAAGATAACCTACGCCGTCAAGATATTCCCTTATAGCCGACATGATTTTTGAACGAGTTATAAAGGTGCGCTTTACTTCGGGGTTAGCAATTAAGTCAACTTCACGCTGACGGTAACGCATATCCTCGTCCTTTAAACCGTGATACTTTTCGGGTAACGGTAAAAGGGATTTTGCTAAAAGTTCGATAGAGTGTGCGTGAACCGACACTTCACCAGTACGGGTTTTAAAGACAATACCGGTAATACCGACAATGTCGCCGATATCGTAATCTTTAAAAGCAACGTAATCATCGCCTAAGTCGTTAATAGAAAGGTATGATTGAATAGTGCCTTTGCCGTCTAAAATAACTGCAAAAGACGCCTTACCCATAATTCTTTTAGAAATAAGCCTACCAGCGATACCTACCGTTTTACCCTCGTAATCTTCGTAAGCGTCTTTAACGTCTTGACTGAAAGCCGTTCTATCATATTTAACCTTTTCGAAAGGATTTTTGCCTGCTTGTTGTAATGCTTCTAGTTTTGCCCTTCTTACCTTTAAAATTTCGTTAAGGTCAAGTTCTTCCGAAGGGACGTTGTTTACGTTTGTGTTTTCTGCCATGGTTAACCTTCTTTAAATTAGATAATCTTTTTGATGTTGAGGATTATTTTGCCTTCGGGTGCGTCAACTTCAACTACTTCACCAGGTTTTCTGCCAAGTAAAGCGTTGCCAATAGGCGACTCGTTAGAAATTTTACCTTCCATAACGTCTGCTTCAGTTGTGCCGACGATCATGAAAGTCCTATCTTCACCATAAGTTGTATCGGTAACTTCAACAGTGCTACCTAAAGATACTACGCCTTTAACCTTGTCTTTTTCGTCAATGACAACGGCAAATTTAAGCATAGTTTCGATTTCGTTAATACGTGCTTCGATACGCGCTTGTTCATTTTTAGCTGCGTCGTATTCAGCATTTTCGGATAAGTCACCAAAATCTCTTGCAATTTTGATTCTTTCAGTAATTTCAGCACGTTTAACTAATACGAGGTTATTAAGTTCTTGTTCAAGTTCTTCTTTACCTTCTTTTGTTAAGATTACTTCTTCTGCCATAATGTTTCTCCTTATATTTAAAGCCCTAAAAAGCATATATTTATCTATTTTAATATTATATATAAGTAAAGAGGTTTTGTCAATGGCTTTTTGGACTGATTTAATTGAATTTTTTTTAAAATGGGTATTGACAAACTTAAAAATAGTGATACAATAGAAGTATAAAAAAGAATATTTTTAAAAGTTTTATCGATTTTTTAACTTTTTATAAGTTTTTTTCTGAATAATATATGTTGTAAAAGCCCGTAAAATCGGGCTTTTGCTTTTTAAAAGGTTAATTTTTAAGCGATAAAGGGGCACTAACTTGTTTTTAAAACAAAAAACGCCGTTTGCACGGCGTTTTTTATTAAATATCCGTTCTTTTAACAAAACTGCCACAACAAGTGCAACCGTCCCCACAACCGCAAGTTACCCTGATTTTATCAAGGTCGCAATTGCAACCGTCTTGATTATGCACGCAAGTGGATACGTCACAACATACGCCAAAGTTTTTATTCATAATGCTCCCTCCTTTAAGTTTACTCTAATATTGTTGGCATTTGAAACGATTTTATACCAAACTTATTGACTTTTTTTAATAAAAATACTAAAATAGATTTTTATTTAGGAGGGCAATATGAAAGTTATTTTATTACAAGACGTAAAAGGCTCTGGCAAAAAGGGCGACGTTATAAATGCAGCAGACGGCTACGCTAACAACTTTTTAATTAAAAGGGGTCTTGCTAAGCCTGCAGACGCGCAAGGTTTATCTGAAACTAAAGCAAGGAAGGATGCAGATGCTTTCCATAAAGCGGAGCAGCTTAAAGCAAATAAATTACTCCGTAACGAGCTTGATGGTAAAACCGTAACCATAACCGTAAAAACTGGTGAGGCAGGCAGGTTTTTTGGCTCGGTAACAAATAAAGAAGTGGCGGAGCAACTTAAAGTTATGGGTTACGACATTGATAAAAAGAAGATTACCATCCCCACTATTAAAGAAGTTGGCGAATTTTCTGCTACGGTTAGGATTTCTGCTGAAGAAACTGCTAAACTTACCGTAATCATCAAAAAATAATTAAATTTTTATTAAAACGTTAAAAACGGCGATACGCGTGTATCGCCGTTTTGTATTGTTTTACGTTTTTAGTTTTTGCGCTTTAATGCCGTTTTTATGCGCTGTAACTTTCTACCTTAAGGTTTGTTATGCTCCAAGTATCGTGGTTATCAAAACCATAATAAATTTGAACTTGACTGACTTCTTGCAAAGGTTTGCCTGTATCCGAGGCTTTTTCTAACGTGCCTAAATGCTGGTCTAAACCATTGTATAAAGAAACTTTACCGTTTACAACAAGTAAATATAAATCAAACGAAATGGCTTTATTAAAAGTACCTATAGAAATCTCTTCACGCGAGCCTGCTATATTTTTTAAGATAAAATTATTGTCCCAAGTTAAGATTTGGGCTTGTATAGCCTTGCCGTTGCTAGATTTAAAGATAAATTCTACCCATTGTCTTACGCCGTTGCCTACGTAACCGTTATAGGTAAACGAGATTTTTAAGCCGTCTTTAATAGGTAACTTTTGTGCGTCAAAAGTAAGTCTTGATTGTGCCGTTGTCGAAGTAAAATTGTACCCGTCGGTATCGTTGTAACCTACGTTAAACCCTGTTGCGTCATCTAAAAATACGTCTTGACCTAAAACCAAATTTACTTGACTATCGCCTAAAACGGTAAAAGTTGTTGGTAAAAACCCGTCTATACTTAAGACGTAATCGCCATCGACTAAACTAACTGTGCAACAGCCGTCGCTAGTTGCAACAAAGTCTTTAGTAACGTTGCCCGTTATCGTGCCACGTTTTTCTGCTAAACTAATTATATTGCCAACCATATCTTTAGCGACAAATCTAATAGATACGTCTTTATAGTCAAGCGCAACGTCTATCGTTTGTACTTCTACGTCTAATTTATCCATTTTGCCGTACACGTGTAGATACGTTGCAGTCAACGTTTTATCGTTTACAGTTGCAAAAGTTTCGACCCCGTTGACGGTTATCTTTGTAACAATGCTTGTATTTAAGTTGTTTGAAGTAGGTGTTGCAGTTATAGTAAAACTTTGCCCTAATCCAACGTAGCCTTTATCTACCACAACGTCTGCTTTATCATTTTTTACGACGTTTACGCTGGCTTTATAGTTATTTAGAACTTCTTCACCAGTTAAAATTTTGAAATCTTCGTAATACAATTCACCTTGAAAATCGGTGAAAACCATACGTATTGAATCCACAACGTCATCTAATTTATTAGAGCATATTAGCGTGATATTATCGGCTGTTTTTGTATAAAGAGAAATCGTATCACCGTCAATAATTTGATAAAAATGTAAAGAAAGATATGTCTTACCGTTTGACGTTGTTTGGGTGCAAATCTTGTCGTCGCAAATGGCAATTGTAGATGAGCCTTGCTTGATTAAGAAAGGATTATTATCCCACGAGCCGAAATTACAATAAGGGTCAAGCCTTGTACCGTCTTGTGAAAAATACTGTAAAGAAGAAAAGATTTGTTTGCCAACTTCTAATTTAATTACGTAATCTAGCGCAACGATTTCACTACAATCGATATTTAACTTATTGGACACGTATGTCGTAGAACCCATATTATTTGCATTAGTAAATGAAATTTTTGACCCCGTTGGCGTATCTTCTAGATTGATTGCGTCGTGTTTTTGTATAAATAAGTTTTTAGTTAGTTGCAAATTATACTCTACGTCGGCTTGGGTAATTGTTAAAGTTTTTTGTAAAAACCCGTCAACGCTAACCTTATAACTACCGTTTGGCAAGGTCAATTGAACTTTGCCGTCTAATGCGCTAGCAACGTAGTCTTTGCTATCACTGTCGGTTAAAGTTAATAACGTGCCGTCTGGTATTTCTTTATATAAGCAACCGTTATACCCCGACGTAACGGCAATTGTACGTAATGCGCCACTTATCGGCTTAAATGATACTTGTATATCTAAATGTTCCACCTGCCTTGGTGAAAAAGTTACTGCTGGGGATTGATATTTTACCCCGTTGACGGTTAAAGCGTCTAAAGCGTAGCCGTCGTCTGCTTTTGTAGTTAACAAAACACTTTTGCCAAAAGTGCCGTTTACCACCACTTGACCGTTTTGCACGCCGTCGCCACCGTTTACAGTATAAGATATTTTTGTGTCGTCGCCAAGATATCCGTCTTTAGAAAAGCGCATCCAGTCTTTTGGGCTTGTACTTTTATACGACGGTATAACGTTAGATGCAACAGATATTAAAGCGTTTCTGTTACCAACGTTAGATTTGCAATAAACAATTTTTGCATCCATTGATACCGATTTAGGCATATTGCCGTCGGTAGTGATAAATTCCCAAGGGAACATAATTTCTGCAACGTAACCGTTGCTAGATTTGGTGTTTAATTCGCCATCGACAACGACAACTTTGTCCATATAGGCATAAAAAGTGTTGTATTTGTAATCTATACTTGCCGTTTTAATATATTTTTTAGTGCCGTGCACGTTGCCTACGTCAAGACAAATTTCCCAAGCGCCCTGCTCTAATTTAGAATTTTCACCGTCGGTTAGATAGATAATTAAACCACTATTGTGGTCTGGCATACGATACTGCTCGAAATACACGGGGCTACCACTAACTTTATAATATGCAACCAAGCCGTCTTCGGCAAAATAGGTTGAAATTTCTACGTCGTGGACTTTGCCGTCAATGGTGATTTTTTTGCTTAACTTGTTTTGGCTTTGCCAAATGCTATCGTCTAACTTGCCGTCTAAAGTTACTTCGTTATAAGTGTTAAAAGTTGGTTGATAAGTGTAATCTTCAAACTCGACTGTTGGGGTTTGATAGATGGTTTCCTGCTCGGCTGGTTTTTTACAACCAACTGCAAAAAATATCGTGGATAAACTTAAAAGGATAAGTAGTGTAAACTTAATTTTATCTAAAAATCGCATATACGTTACCCCCTTTTTAAGAATTTACAGGCTTACCTAAAAGGTAAATTTCGGATAATGCCGTAATGCCAGCACCACCTTTAAGGTCGTTTGTGTTTTCGATAGTGATGCGCACTTGCTTAACTTTTAGTTCGTTAAACACAGCCACGGCAGAACCACCTGCACGCATTTTGTAGCCACATTTTTGCACGTTCATATTCCAGTCGAAAGCAAGGTCTTTGATAAACGCCGTGCCTTCTACACCGTCTTTAATAAAATCCATTTCGATAAGTTTTACGTTTGAAAAAGTCTTATTGTAATCACGGCTATTGTAAACCATAATGGCAGTAATATCACGATAACTGTCAAACGTAAGAGTTATAACAGACTTGTCAGAAGTAAACTCAAACTCTTTTATATGTGGCTCTAACTAGCTAGAAAGATACGACACCACCCCGTCGTTTAGTATGCCTGCATCACCACTAACGTCTACCCCGTCCTTTTTAGCGTCGACGGTAACGGTTGCATCACCTGAAATAATATCGTATTTTGTTGAATTATTGCCGTAAAACTTTGGTTGAAGACTACTTGACGGACCGTTTGCGTGCAGAACCGTCATACCTAAACTATTTTTTACCCAAACAAGTCTATCTTTTGCTGGGTAACGATTATGCTCGTTTAAAGCCAAGTTAAAATGACGGTGGTATACAATGAGCATTTCGTCGCCAGCGTAAGTTATAGAGTGATGCCCAACACCGGTTATGATATCTGAAACGTCTGTGTTTTCTATACTAAGCACCATACCACCTTCGTCGGCATCTAACTTTCTAAACGGACCTACTGGAGAATACCCTACAAGTTGAATAACGCAGTAAGTATTGTTTGGATAACTACCCGAAGAAACGGTTAAATAATATAAACCTGTATCGGGGTTATAAGTCATAACAGGACCTTCGTTCATAGCGATTGGGTCTTGGTCGATAGAAATTTGTTTTTGGTGATATTGTTTACTTTCTTTAAACCCGTCTTTAAATGGAGTTGGGTCGAATTCACTTGCCATTTTGTTGTAAGCGATAGCGGCTTCTTCTGACGTAAATGCAAAAAACGACCTTGTTAAACGTGTTGCAGTAGAATAATCTAATTGCGACCAGTCGTTATTTAAAGTTTTGATAACGTAAACGTAGTTACCTGCAAAAAGGTCAATGCCGTTTTCGTCGTTGACACGTTTTGTGCCAAACCTTGCACGTGCAAAATAGAAATATTTATCGCCCGTAACGGGGTCTACAAACGCGTGTAAATCTAATAGACTTACCCCACCTGCACCCTCGTCGGTAACCATATATTTGGCGCTTTCTGGGATATACGTACCGTCTACAACTTGACCAGCCTTATCCCTATTTTGCCATTGGAAAGTAAGCGACGCCCTAAAAGCAGATGCGTTGAACCAAACGTCGTCGTTGGTTACTTGGTCACCTTGACGACCAACGTAAGGTACGGTAGATAAATTTTGGTTTTTGTAAGTTGTGTACTCTTTAAAATTTTCTGCCTTGCTGTAATCGACACCTGCAATCGTTGCGCCTTTTTCTACACCGTTCCACATTTTATACGGACCGTAAGGTGATGCTGAAACTGCTAAACCACCTAACACGTTGTAAGACATAATGTCTAAATAGTATAAATAATTGCTTGACGGCGCTGCCGTGTAGTGCATAAAATATACGCCTTGCCCTATACCGTCGTCGTCTAAACCGTAATCAGATGGATTAGCGTCTTTATCCCAAATAACTTCGGGAGCGTAACAGTTGCCACCCTCCCAACCGTCTATTGCCCATACGTAAGAGCCGTAGCATAGTTCCCAACTGACACAGTCGGTACTTGCAAAACAGTTGTAAACACCCGTACCAGTCGTACCCCAACAAAAATATCTACCGTAGTTTTCGGTATCCGTTTCGTCTGTACATAATAATGCGTGTGGGTCTGCACCAGTCGGCAAAAGGTGATTGCGATAAAAGATATCTTTATTGAAAATCTCCGTGCTTTCCACGTCGTTGTCTTTGTCGTAAACACCGATTTCGTCACTATACGTTTTGCCTTTGATTAGTTCTACCCGTGGTGGAATAGTAACGACGTTTGGCTCTACGTCGGGCGTTTTACACCCAGCAAAAACCAACGTAATAAGCAGTAAACTTGCAATAAGTTTAATGGTAAATTTTTTCATAAAAACCCCTAAAAAATAAAGATATTTTTGTTAAATCGACTTAAAAAAACGATTTTTATAATTAAGATAATTATAACTTCTACTTAAATAATAACATAAAATAAAATAAAATCAATAAAAAACGTAAATTTTGCAAATAAATATCCACCAGCCTAGCTGGTGGTTTTTCATTTTCGGGCAATTAGCCCTAAACTATTCTGGCTTACGCACAAGTGCGTATTTAAACGACCTGCCAGTCCTGCACCTTTTACTTACTACCCGTAAACGGGTCTTTG
>JAGANI010000048.1 GCA_017624285.1 Clostridia bacterium | reverse complement strand
CGCTTAGAGCAAACGTTAAGATCGCCTGCCAAAGCGGTGTAATCTTTAATAAAATCAGTAGCATCGGCTTTTTTATAACACTTAGATTTTTCAGTTTCTACCGTGATATGTTTTTCAGCACCGTTACTGTTTAAAAAATCTCTTGAAATATCGCAAATAACCTTACCGTTCCAACTCATAACAAGACGTGCTTCTTCGGTAACGGTTGCAACTACGCTTGCTTCTAAGTTTTCTTGTTCGGCAAGGGCGATAAAATCATCGACGTTTTTAGCTTCGATAACGACAGCCATACGTTCTTGTGATTCTGAAATAGCAAGTTCAGTACCGTCTAAGCCATCGTACTTTTTCTTAACGGCATTAAGATCGATAGTTAAGCCATCGGCAAGCTCGCCGATAGCAACGGATACGCCACCTGCGCCGAAATCGTTACAACGCTTAATCATAAGCATTGCGTCTTTGTTACGGAAAAGTCTTTGTAACTTTCTTTCTTCAGGTGCATTACCCTTTTGAACTTCTGCGCCACAAGCAGTTAAAGACTCTAACGTATGGGATTTACTAGACCCCGTTGCGCCACCACAACCGTCACGGCCAGTCCTACCACCGATTAAAATAACTTTATCGCCAGGGGTGGGGCATTCACGACGGACGTTTTCTGCTGGGGTTGCAGCGACTACTGCACCGATTTCTAAACGCTTAGCAACGTAGCCTTCGTGGTAGATTTCATCCACCTGACCGGTTGCAAGACCTATTTGGTTACCGTATGAAGAATAACCTGCTTGCGCAGTAGTTACGATTTTACGTTGTGGAAGTTTACCTTTTAAAGTTTCCTTTACAGGCTTTAACGGGTTGCCTGCGCCAGTTACGCGCATTGCTGCGTAAACGTAGCTTCTACCCGATAACGGGTCACGAATAGCGCCACCGATACAAGTAGCCGCGCCACCGAAAGGCTCGATTTCAGTCGGGTGATTGTGCGTTTCGTTTTTAAATAATAAAAGCCAGTCTTCTTCCTTACCGTCGACGGTAACTTTTATTTTAACGGTACAAGCGTTGATTTCTTCAGACTCGTCAAGTTTATCTAAATAACCGTTCTTTTTAAGGTATTTACCTGCCAAAGTACCGATATCCATTAAACTAACGGGTTTTGTTCTATTTAATTCCTTTCTAGTAGAAAGGTATTCGTCATAAGTTTTTTGTAAAAGTTCGTCTTCAAAAGAAACGTTATCGATACTGGTTAAAAAAGTGGTGTGACGACAGTGGTCCGACCAGTAAGTATCGATCATCCTGATTTCCGTTAAAGAAGGATCTCTATTTTCGGAAATAAAATATTGTTGACAAAAAGCAATATCGTCAGCGTCCATAGCGAGCGCGTACGACTTAACAAAGTCTTCAAGCCCTGCCCTATCAAGTTTGGTAAAGCCGTCTAAAATAGCGACTTCCGAAGGTACGGGGTGCGCGATTTTTAAGGTAGAAACGGTTTCAAGCGTAGCCTCACGGCTTTCTACAGGGTTGATTACGAACTTTTTAATTTGAGAAAGTTCTTCTAAAGTAACGTTGCCATATACAGCGTAAACCTTAGCCGTCCTAACGGTGGGACGATCTTTTTGGGAAATTAACTGTATACATTGTGCGGCAGAATCCGCGCGTTGGTCAAATTGACCGGGTAAATATTCAACGGCAAACACTTTGGCATCGCCAAAATCAGCTACTTCATAAGCGTTGTCCATTTGTGGTTCGGAAAATACCGTTTTTACCGAGTAGTCGAATAAATCCTTTTCGATATCTTCAACGTCGTAACGGTTAGCGATTTTAATATCGGTTACCGACTTAATTTCTAACAAATCGTTAATTTCGGATAAAAGCGATTTTGCTTCGTGGTCGAAACCGAACTTCTTTTCTACGTATATTCTGTAAACCATAATTACTCCTTAGTTATTTTCTAACGCCATAAGGGCTTTTTTGCCGATATCCGAGCGTTTATAAGCGTTTTCAAAATAAATTTTATCCGAATAAGCATAAGCCTTTTTAACGGCGTCTTTTAAGTTATCCGCCTTTGCGACTGCGCCTAATACCCTACCACCTGCGGTGAGAAGTTTATCCCCGTCTTTTTTAGCGCCTGCGATATAAATAAACTCATCCTCGCTATCTAACGGTAACTTCATTTCAAATCCAGTAGAATATTTTTGCGGGTAGCCGTCCGATGCTAACACGATACAGCAAGCAGCGCCTTTTGAAAACTTAACGTCGTCTACGCTTAACTGACCTTTGGAAGTCTTAAGCATAATATCTAAAAGGTCAGATTCAAGCAAAGGTAAAACTACTTGTGTTTCGGGATCGCCAAAACGGCAATTATACTCGATAACCTTAGGTCCTTTAGGGGTAAGCATTAAACCAAAATATAAGCAACCTTTAAAAGTCCTGCCCTCGGCGTTCATAGCATTGATGGTCGGTAAGAAAATCTTTTCCATACACTCTTTTTGAACGGCTTCAGTATAATACGGGTTTGGCGCTACCGTACCCATACCACCGGTATTTAAACCTTCGTCGCCATCTTTTGCGCGTTTATGGTCCATAGAAGACACCATCGGCACTACGATATTACCGTCGGTAAAACTTAAAACGGAAACTTCAGGACCGGTTAAAAATTCTTCAATTAAGATATTGTTACCCGACGCACCAAAACATTTATCCATCATAATATCGTTAACGGCTTGCTTGGCTTCATCAAAATCTTTGGCGATGATAACGCCTTTACCAAGCGCAAGACCGTCCGCTTTAATAACAGTTGGATACGACGAATTTTTAAGATACTCTATAGCTTTAACTGGATCGGAAAAAGTTTCGGAATCCGCCGTGGGTATGCCGTACTTTTTCATAAGATTTTTAGAAAAAACCTTACTACCTTCGATAATAGCGGCCTCTGCCCTAGGTCCAAAACACGGGATAGAAAGATCTTCTAACCTATTGACTAAACCTAATACTAAAGGGTCGTCTGGGGCAACAACGGCAAAATCGATTTTATGGTTTTTTGCAAAGTCAACGATACCGTCGACGTCGTTTGCCTTTATAGGGAAACACTCCGCATCCTTAGCGATACCGCCATTACCAGGGAGTGCATAAATTTTTTCAACTAAAGCGTTCTTTTTAAGGCTTTTTATAATGGCGTGTTCTCTACCACCGCCACCTACTACTAAAATTTGCATAGATTACTCCTTGCCAAGTGATAAAATAGTTAATTGTTTTGCAAAACGTCCTACCCCGTCCCCTTTTATTTTGGGTTTTGGGTGAAAAGTTATCTTAGTGATGGAAAAGCCTCATCCCAGTAAACGCCATAACCATATCGTGCTTATTGCAACAATCGATAACGGCGTCGTCACGGATAGAGCCACCTGGTTGCGCGATATATTTTACGCCCGAACGTAAAGCGCGTTCGATATTATCAAAAAATGGGAAGAAAGCGTCTGAACCTAATGCAACGTCTTTAACCGTATCTAAGTATGCGCGCATTTCTTCAGCAGTAAAAGGTTCGGGACGGGTGGTAAAATATCTTTGCCATACGCCGTCTGCACAAACGTCTTCTTCGTTTTTGTTGATGTAACCGTCGATAACGTTATCCCTATCGGCACGCTTAATATCTGCCTTAAACGGTAAGGATAAAACTTTTTCGTGCTGACGTAAGAACCAAGTATCAGCCTTACCGCCTGCTAAACGGGTACAATGTATACGTGATTGTTGACCTGCACCTACACCGATTGCTTGACCGTCTACCGCATAACAAACGGAGTTGGATTGAGTATATTTTAATACGATTAACGCCACGATTAAATCTCTCTTAGCAGAATCTGGTAAGTTTTTATTATCGGTAACAAGCTCGGTTAAGATGCTTTCGTTAATCTTATAATTATTTCTGCCCTGCTCGAAAGTAATGCCAAATACTTGCTTTCTTTCAACTTCTTCAGGAACGTAGTCGGGGTCAATTTTTACGATATTGTAATTACCGTTTCTCTTGCCCTTTAAAATTTCTAACGCTTCGTCGGTATAACCGGGGGCAATAACGCCGTCGGAAACTTCCCTTGCGATAAGCTTAGCAGTCTTAGCGTCGCAAACGTCGGATAAAGAAACCCAATCGCCAAACGAACACATCCTATCCGCACCCCTTGCCCTTGCATAAGCACATGCTAAGGGGGACTCGTCTAAACCAGCGATGTCATCAACAAAACACGCCTTTTTTAACGTATCCGATAACGGAACGCCTACTGCAGCAGAAGTTGGGCTTACGTGCTTAAAAGACGTTGCTGCCGGGATACCTAAAGCCTCTTTTAACTCTTTAACCAACTGCCAGCCGTTTAAAGCGTCCAAAAAATTGATATAGCCTGGGCGACCATTTAAAATTTCTACTGGGAGTTCTCTATTTTCAATATAAATCCTTGCGGGTTTTTGGTTGGGGTTACAACCGTATTTTAACTGATATTCTTTCATAATCGCTCCTTATTTATTTTTATTAATCATCCTGTTTTCGGTTGCGCCCGTCTTTAAGTCTGTATAACGAACGTAGAGCGAAATTTTATTTTCTTCATTTAAATTTTCCCAAATGAGTTTGGTAAAATCGTCAATATCGTCTAAAACGGAAATCCTTTCAGGCTCACCCATAAACGTTGGCAAGGGGTTGCCGTCGCATACGTACGTATGGATAAAATGACCTACGCCTTTTATTGACGGATAAGAATACGTGTATCTTGCGCAAGCACTACCAACTTCATCAGCGCTTTTTAAAATGCTCATTTGATAAGTAAAACCATCGTTATTAAAGGTAAGCATACCGCTTATACGTGGCGTAAAGTTTGGAGCGTCAGGCTCAAACTCCCTTTTAGTTAAAGCGTCTGAAAAACTTTCGCCTTTAACTAAACCGTCGTAAATGGTATCGGTTTGGTCGCCGTTGGTTACGATAAGATTGTTTTGATACTTTCTTATCGGTGAATAAATTATAAGACTGGGGTCTTCAACCTTACTTGCGTCAAAGGGGTAAATAACAACTTCTTCACCCTTTTCAACAAAAACCCTGTTACGGCTATTGTTAGACCTGCCCATAATAAAGTAAGCTACGGCGCTTTTAGTGCCGTCGGGGGTTGTACCGATTACGATACCACGTCCCGCATACTTGTTTTCGGATAATAATTTAGCTAAATCGAATTTTTCGTAAACGTTCATAAATTAATTTTCTCCTTTATAAAACGCACACACCTTTTCAACAGAACGTGGTAAAATAATCCACTCCGCCTGCTCCATAACCCTTTTTTGTAAAACTTCAGGTGTGTCGCCGTCTAAAATTTCAACTGCTTTTTGCATAATAATTTCGCCACCGTCGGGAACTTCGTTAACAAAATGTACGGTTGCGCCGGTAACTTTAACGCCGTATTTTAAAGCTTCTTCATGCACCTTTAAGCCGTAAAAACCCTTACCGCAAAAAGACGGTATAAGCGAAGGATGCACGTTGATAATACGCTTTGCGTATTTTTTGGTGAAGTTTTCGGATAAAATCGACATAAACCCTGCTAAAACGATTACGTCGATATCATTTTCCTCTAAAACGGAAATTATAGTGTCTTCAAACTTATCGCCAAGTTCTTTTTTTAAGCAAACAGCCGTCTTTATATCGGCTTTTTTTGCCCTTTCTAGCGCGTAAGCGTTTTGATTGTTTGAAACCACTAACTTTATTTTACCGCTTTTTATTATACCAGCGTTTTCAGCATCGATTAATGCCTGTAAATTAGTACCGCCACCCGATACTAATACGGCAATGTTTATTAACATAAAACCACCTTTTCGTCGGAAGTGATAATTTCGCCAACGATATAAGCGTCCTCGCCATTTGCCTTGAGGATATCGAGCGCTTTTTGAGCGTCATCTTTAGCAACTACAACCGACATACCTACGCCCATGTTAAAGGTGTTGAACATATCCCTTTCGGAAATATTGCCAGTCTTTTGGATAAGTTTAAAAATGGGAAGTACTTGCACGTCAGCCTTAGCGATTTTAACGCCTAAACCATTGGGGATAGAACGTGGCATATTTTCATAAAAGCCACCACCCGTTATATGTGATACACCCTTAACGGTTACTTCGTTAAAGAGCGCAAGCATAGGTTTAACGTAAATTCTGGTAGGGGTCAATAAAGCCTCACCCAAAGATAAACCACCTAAATCGTCGATAGGAGTTTTAAGGTCGCAATTTTCGATATCGAAAACCTTTCTTACTAATGAAAAACCGTTGGAGTGTACGCCGGAAGATTTAAGCGCAATCATAACGTCGCCAGCCTTCATGCTGTTTTTGTTGATAATCTTTGACCTATCAACTACACCTACGGAAAAACCTGCTAAATCGTATTCGTCAATCGGGTAAAAACCAGGCATTTCAGCAGTTTCACCACCGACAAGTTGCGAGCCTGATTGAACGCAACCTTCTGCGATACCAGAAACGATATCGGCAATTTTTTCAGGCACGTTTTTGCCACAAGCGATATAGTCTAAAAAGAACAACGGCTTAGCGCCACAACAAATTACGTCGTTAACACACATAGCAACGCAATCGATACCAACAGTATCGTGCTTATCCATTAAAAACGCAAGTTTAAGTTTAGTACCTACGCCGTCCGTACCCGATACTAATACGGGGTTGGTAATACCCGTTAAATCGAGTGGAAAAAGCCCACCGAAACCGCCGATATCGGAAGTATCACCACCGACAACCGTACGGGCAATGTGCTTCTTCATAAGTTCTACCGCTTTGTAACCTGCGGTAATATCAACGCCTGCCTGTTTGTAACTTTCAGAAAAACTCTTTTCCATTACTTAACTCCTTATTTATATGCTTTTGTTATGATTTTTTAATTTATTTTAACGGCGTCGCCGTTAGTTTACCACTTTTAGTGGTTTTTTGTTTTAAGATTATTCTTTACCGTTCCAACAATAAGTGCAAAGCTTACACTTATCCATACCGATTGCTTTTATAGCACCGTCGATTGATTGAAACTCAAGCGATTTAAATTTAAACTTTTCGCAAATAGCTTTACGCATAGCCTTGCCTCTTTCGGTACTAGCATCAGCGTATTCGTCAATATACTTTAAGCCCTCTTCACCTTCAAGTTCAACGATAGTTCTTCTAGAAATTAATTCCATATCCGAAGTCGCCCTTGAAAAGTTTAGATACTTACAACCGTACATAATGGGTGGGCAAGCAGAACGCATATGGACTTCCTTTGCCCCGTGTGAATATAAAAAGTCAACTGTTTCTTTAATTTGCGTACCCCTTACGATAGAGTCGTCTACGAGTAAAAGGTTTTTACCACTAATAAGCTCGTGTACGGGGATAAGCTTCATTTTAGCGATTTTATTTCTATCTGCTTGGGTAGAAGGCATAAAGCTTCTGGACCAAGTGGGGGTATATTTAATATAGGGTCTTGCAAATGGTATACCACTACGATTTGCATAGCCTAACGCGTGTGGTGTACCCGAATCAGGCACGCCACCAACGTAATCTATATCGTGGTAATCGCCGTGCGCCATGTCGTATTCTGCCATAATAGCACCGTTGCGGTTACGCATAACTTCTACGTTTATCCCCTCGTAGTTAGAAGTTGAGTATCCGTAGTAAGTCCATAAAAACGCGCAGATACGCATTTCTTCAAAAGGTTCAGCCAAAACGGTAAGGGTATCTGCCGTAAGATGAACGATTTCACCAGGGCCTAATTCTTTTTCGTCGTTATAGTCCAACTTTTTATAAGCAAACGACTCAAACGAGACGCAATACCCATCTTTGGATTTACCTACTAACACAGGGGTCCTGCCTAGCCTATCTCTTGCACAAATAATCGAGCCGTCTTCTTTTAATATAAGTATCGACAACGAACCATCTATAACCGATTGCGCATACCTAATGCCTTCAACAAAATCCTTTTTTTGATTAATAAGCGCCGCGGCGAGTTCGTTTGAATTTATCTTACCGCCAGTCATAGCATCAAAATAAACGCCACCCGAAGATAGGACTTTATCGATAAGTTCTTTAGCGTTATTGATAATACCTACTGTAGAAATAGCGTAAGTGCCAAGTTTTGAACATATAAGTAAGGGTTGCGGGTCTGTGTCGCTAATAGCACCGATAGCAGAATTACCCTTCATTTCTTCAAGAGCATGCTCAAACTTAGTTCTAAACGGAGAATTTTCTATATTATGAATTTCCCTTTGTAAACCAAGTTTACTATCGTATGCAGCGATACCGCCACGCTTAGTCCCTAAGTGTGAGTGATAATCTGTACCAAGATAAACGTCTAAAATTGCGGATTTTTTACGTACCGCACCAAAAAAGCCTCCCATATATACCTCTTTAGTTGTCGCTATGTTAATTGTATGGATGAAATTTATTTGTTAAACTCATTTGCGATTGCAGCGTCTTTTTCCAACACTTTTTGTGCGTCTAAAGCGCGTTTTGAATCTAACTTATCAGCAAGGTCTTTATCTGAAACTGCTAAAATCTGAATTGCTAAAAGCGCAGCGTTTGCGCCACCGTTTACAGCAACCGTTGCAACAGGAATACCCGTAGGCATCTGTACGGTAGCAAGTAAAGCATCTAGCCCTTCAAACGAGCCTTTACAAGGAATACCAATTACCGGGAGCGTCGTCCTTGCAGCAATAGCACCTGCTAAATGCGCCGCCATACCTGCTGCGCAAATAATTGCGCCAAAGCCGTTTGCCCTTGCGTTTAGCGCAAAGTTACCAGCTTCTTCTGGGGTTCTGTGCGCAGAGTACACGTGTACTTCGTAAGGAACTTCAAAAGCGTCTAAAATATCGATAGCTTTTTTAACGATAGGTAAATCACTGTCGCTACCCATAACGATACCAATTTTCTTCATAATAACCTCCAAAAAATAAAAAACGACACACGAAATGAAAAGACGTGTGCCCAGACGGTCGGCTTTGGTAAAACCAAAGGAAATAGCCACTGCTTCATCGTGTTAATTCACTCTTACCCGCCAGTTGCAGAAGCCTTTATTATTTTATACAATAATAAAATAACATAAATATAATAATTTGTCAAGAATATAGCAAAGATAAAAATTCAAGAAATGAAAAAACTTATAAAAGTTTTTTCAACATCTAAAAATGCTATTGATACAACATAACGCGCATACGGATAAAAATCTTAAGATTTTTTTGCATAATTAAACCTTTTTGTTTAAAAAAACTTCACCATAAATACAATTTTAAGTCTTTACTATGTCTTATAGCGCAATTTGTTTTACACGTTTTTTTATTAATAAAATTAAAACAACACTATACGTACCCTATTATTTTAAGTTTTTGGTTTAACTTTAACAGACAAAAACTTATCTATAACAACTAAATTTATCGCAAAACAAAAGTCATTATAAAATACTACCCAAAATTTAAAAAACTGTGTGTTAAACTTCAAAAAATAATAATAAGGGGTATCAAAATAACAAATTTTGTCAAAAAATTATTGAAATATCAAAAAAATATGGTATAATATAAAAAATAATTTTTGTTAAGGAGTTTTTATGCCCATTAAAGATATCGGTATCGGTAAAAAGAAGTTCGATACCACAGTAAAACCTTGGAAAACACCTTGGTACATTATCGCACTACAACATATTATATTAGCTTACTTTAAGGTAATAACTAAAATCAAATACAACAAAAAGGAATGTCGGGCTTTACAAAAACCCTGTCTTATACTTCAAAATCACGCATCTTTTATCGACTTTGCTTTGACCATCATGGCAAACTTCCCTAAAAGAACTGCTTGGGTTACTTCTATTGAGGAATTTATTGGTAGAGAGTGGCTTATGAGAGAAGTCGGCTGTATCTATAAAAGAAAATTTACTTCCGACTTAACCGTTGTAAGGCATATTTTACATGCTATCAAAAAGAACAATACTTCAATGACAATCTTCCCCGAAGCAAGATTTTCACTTATCGGTATTAATGAAGAAATCGACGCTAAATCGTATGCAAGACTTATTAAACTTGCTGGTATCCCCGTAGTTGTTGGTATCGCAAACGGCGTGTTTATACGTTCACCACAATGGAACAAACACCCCTACCGCAACATCCCGATTAACGCAACGTTTAAAGAAATTATTACCGCAGAAGAAACACAAACGCTTTCTACTGAAGAAATTACTAAACGTATTGAAGAAGTTTTTGTATACGATGATTTTAAGTACTGGCAAGATAACAACTTCCGTATTAGATGCAAAAAACGCGCGCAAAACTTACATAAAGTATTGTATCAATGCCCCCACTGTGGTAAAGAATTTACCATGAACTCTAAAAACCATACCCTTTGGTGCGAAGCCTGTGGTCATAAATGGGAACTTACCGAATACGGCAAACTTAAAGCCGTTGAGGGTGAAACTTATTTTGAACACGCCCCCGACTGGTATCGTTGGCAAAGGGCTAACGTAAATCGTGAGGTTGAAGAGGGTAGATATTTATTTAAAGACGACGTAAGGCTTGAATTACTTAAATCTTCTAAAGAACAGTTTGTAAAAATAGGTAACGTAACGTTAACGCACGATACAAACGGCTTTACGTTAAAAGGTAAACTTGATAATGGTGAGGATTTTTACCTTAATCGTTCTACCGAAAGCATGTATAGTTGCCATATTGAGTATAACTACCAAAAACGTGGCGATGCGCTTGACCTTGCTACGCAAGACGATACATATTTTGTATTCCCACAAAATTACGATAACGTAATAACTAAACTCCACTTTGCTACCGAAGCACTGCACGATATTGAAAGCGCTAAGAAGAAAGCGGAAATCCCTGTAAAATAAATAAATGTTTTTATATTAAAAAACCGTCCCTAAAAACTTTAATAGACATAGGGATTTTTAAGCAATAACAAAAGTGTAGCCCACTATACTTCGCAAAAAGCGAAATATGGTGGGCTTTTCTTATCCACAGAATAGTTAAATAATTTAGTTATATTTTTAGCCTTGTGGCTAAAAGTGATATGCAAGTATCTTGCGTTATATTTTGACCTAT
>JAGANI010000047.1 GCA_017624285.1 Clostridia bacterium | reverse complement strand
ACGATAAAGATTACGACTAACTTGATGGAGCATACCTAAAAGGTATGTAACTGAAAGTTTGGCGCTTAGATTTGAAGTAGTTTATAATTATATATAATAAAAAAGGCTACGAAGCAATAGATAATTTATTAGCATAGCGCTTTTACGAACAGGGTGTAAAATAAAAAGGCTACGGAGCGAAACGTATTGATTAACAAAAGTGATTTGGCTAGAAAAATACGATAAAGATTACGACTAACTTGATGGAGCATACCTAGAAGGTATGTAACTGAAAGTTAGACAATAAGATTTGAAGTAGTTTTCAGCCAAAAATCAATTAAGTTGAGCGTAGTAGCCGTAGCAAAACACGAAGTAATTTGCAGTATTTTGCCGTCAAAAATAAATTAGATATTGCGTAGTAGCCGTAACAAAAAAAAGGCAGGTTACCCTGCCTTTTTATGTATTTAAAAACTATTTAATTCTTGCTACGCCAGAATCAATTGCAGCCTTTTTAACTGCTTCTGCTACGGTAGTGCCAACACGTTCATCAAACGGAGACGGGAGAACGTAATCAGCATTTAATTCTTCATCAGAAACTAATGATGCGATTGCTTTTGCAGCAGCGATCTTCATTTCTTCATTAATGTCGATTGCGCGAACGTCTAATGCGCCACGGAAGATACCCGGGAAAGCTAATACGTTGTTAATTTGGTTGGGGAAGTCAGAT
This sequence comes from Clostridia bacterium, assembly GCA_017624285.1. Classification (GTDB taxonomy): domain Bacteria; phylum Bacillota; class Clostridia; order Christensenellales; family Borkfalkiaceae; genus UBA11475. The sequence continues at coordinate 7,564 of JAGANI010000047.1, read as the reverse complement.
CTACCAGTACCAACTACTGCAGCGCCTGCAGCGATAGCAACGTCAGGCATGATTTCCGGAACGGGGTTAGCCATAGGCATAACGATGGGGTTAGCGTTCATAGATTTAATCATTTCAGGAGTAACGAGACCTGCTTTAGAAACACCTACGAATACGTCTGCGCCAACCATAGCGTCTTTAAGCGTACCTTTAACCTTGTTACGGTTGGTGTAAGAAGCAATTTCCTTCTTAGCGGCGGATAAAGTTTCGTCGCCTTCGCAAATGATACCACGGCTATCAGCCATAATAACGTCTTTTGCACCAAGACTTAAGAAGAGTTTTGCAATAGCAGTACCTGCAGCGCCTGCGCCTGAGAATACTACCTTAATATCCTTAAAGTCTTTTTTAACAAGTTTTAATGCGTTGATACAAGCAGCGATACAAACGATTGCAGTACCGTGTTGGTCGTCGTGGAAAATCGGAATATCAACTTCGGGGTCTTCTTTAAGACGTTTTTCGATTTCAAAGCAACGTGGTGCGCTGATATCTTCTAAGTTAACGCCACCAAAGCTACCTGCTAAAAGTTTAACGGTGTTAACGATGTCGTCAACGTTTTTACTTCTAACGCAAAGCGGAATAGCGTCTACGTTACCAAAAGCCTTAAAGAGCACTGCTTTACCTTCCATAACAGGCATACCTGCTTCAGGACCGATATCGCCTAAACCTAAAACTGCAGTACCGTCGGTTACTACGGCAACGGTGTTCCAACGTCTAGTGAGTTCAAAAGACTTGTTGTAATCTTTTTGGATTTCAAGACACGGTTGAGCAACACCGGGGGTGTATGCTAAAGATAAATCTTCTTTACCGCCCAAAGGACATCTTGTAACCATTTCAATTTTGCCCTGCCATTCGGCATGTTTTTTAATTGATTCTTTTGCGTAATCCATAAAAATATCTCCTTTTCTCTATGGTTTGAAAATTTATTATTTTTTTATTTATTATTAGCGGTAAAACCGCTTTTTAACTATGGTAATTAAACTTATTTTCTAAAAAACTCGGTATAAATACAATCGATACACTTTTCGTAATCGGTATTAGCAACACCGATAATGATGTTTTGTTCGCTTGAGCCTTGGTCGATAAGTTTAATGTTAATGTTGGCGTCTGCAAGCGCTTTAAATATACGCGCAGCCGTACCCGAACGCCTTGCCATACCGTGACCAACCGTAGCGATTAACGCAACGTTTTCTAACACGTGTACGTAGTCGGGCGCAACGGTTTCTCTAATCTCGTTAACGATATCGGTAAGTACGCCGTCCTTTAACTCTTCAGAAGATACTACAACCGAAAGCGTATCTATACCCGATGGTAAATGTTCAACACAAATACCGTGATGCTCTATAACGGAAAGCACTTTACGTACAAAACCAACTTCGTTATTCATTAAAGACTTTTCAATATAAATAACTGAGAAGTTCTTTTTACCAGCAATACCTGTGATGACCTTGTCAGCGCTAGTGCCACACCCTGTGGGGACAATCATCGTGCCTTTATCTTGTGGGCGGAAGGTATTTCTGATATTGATGGGCATTTTGGTAGAAATAAGCGGGAAAATAGCTTCCGCATGTAATACTGATGCGCCCATATAAGAAAGCTCGCGAAGTTCGGTATAAGTTAAACTGTCTATTATCTTTGCATCAGGGATAATACGTGGGTCGCAAACGGAAAAACCACTTACGTCGGTCCAGTTTTCATAAAGTTCAGCCCCAACGCCTTTAGCGATGATAGAACCAGTAATATCACTACCACCACGACTGAAAGTTTTTATTTTACCTGCAGAATTTTTACCGTAAAAACCCGGTATAACAACGTACTCTTTATCTTCTAACTTAGCCTTAATCTTATCGTCGGTATAAATAGCGTTTAAGTTGCCTCTAGAATCAAACCTAATTAACTCTGCCGCGTCAACAAACTCAAACCCTAAGTAGTTAGCCATAATGCGTGCGGATAAATACTCGCCCCTAGATGCTGCAAAATCGGGTGAAGAAACTTCACTATCGATAGCCTTTTCGGTTTCGTCTAAAACGGCTTCGATATCCATATCAAGGTTAAGGTCTTTTACAATACCAGTAAACCTATCTCTAATAAGTTTAAACGTATCGTGGCAACTGCCCTTTTTAACTACGTCGTCATAGCATTTATAGAGCATATCAGTGATTTTGATATCAGTTTTATCTCTTTTACCGGGTGCAGAAACCACCACGAATTTTCTTTCAGGGTTAGATAAAATAATATCTTTTACTTTGCCGAAGTTCTCGGCGTTAGCCATTGACGTGCCACCGAATTTACATACTTTAAGTCCCATAAATCTATTCTCCTTTATTCGGAACAATCATCCTTCCTTCCAAATAATATCTTTTTTCTTTTGCTTCACCGATAGAAAAAGTCTTTTTTGGGAAAGACCCCACTGCTGAAATATATCTAAAAAGTTCAGCCTTTTCCAACGTGGGGAACAATAACCCTACGGCACTATCGTCTCCGTCGACAAAACTTAAAAGTTCAGTCTCACCGTGGATATAATCAACTTCACCACCGTGTTTAGCAATATAATTTTTAATAAAATCGTCGCAAGTGGATATCGTATCGGGTAAAGAAAGTTCGCCGTCAAATGAAAGTTTACTACCTGCGTATAAAACTTCTTTACCGTGATGGATATTTACGTATTCTTTAATAAAATCTTCCCTATTAACACCCTTAACTAACCTATAAATCGGGTGGAAGGCTATGCCTTCATCATAGATGTTTACAATCTCCACTAAAGCGTATCTTGCAGGGTGTGTTAAACGTTCTTCTTCACTTAACCCTTCTTTGATAATGCTCCAATGCTTTTTAGCGGTTGCAAGCGAGTGATTGCCGTCACCTACAGCCATTAAAATAGGCGCAACGTCGCCATACTTGCTTTTTAGCCTATCGCTATCAAGCAAGGCGTACATCATATCTAATACTGGTTGGTAGTCTTTAATAAAGTAGCCTTCTAAATGGCCACCACCCATATTTAAATCAAAATCGTATAATTTTTGCAAATTATCCCTGTTTTTGTAAACGTTTTCAACTACTTCTCTTCTTTTATCGTCGATAAAAACAAGGACGTGTGGAAATTCCACATCAGCGTGTTTACGTATTTTTAAGCGTGGTGGGATACGTTCTTCCACCGTGCCTTCAGTAGCGCGTACAAGCGAAGTACTACCTTTATGGTAATCGTACTCATCTAAATCGATAGCGCCTATAAGCCCTATACGCCTTTCGGTATATGGGGTGCGCCTAATCGTTAAAATTAACCCCTTAGGAAGTCTTTTAGCTGATTTAGAATATTCTTTTATATTATTACCGATCCTTACCAAGTCGTCTTCAGTAGAAGAAGAAAGATAAATTTCAGGCAAAATCATATCGAGTGCTGTGAGTTTGCCGTTTACTTGATTTTTCAACTCCGTCCAGTAATTTGCGTCAGAAGTAAACTGGTCGCAAGCTATTACCGAAAACGAAGTAAAATCTTCAGTATTAGGCAACATAATCTCACATGCGGTAAATGCTTTATTCAAAGTGAGCCACCTAATTTAGTATATTTATAAGCCTACATATTGCTTACGATAAAGGTAAAAATCGCAAGAGCAAATGCTAAAAGTTTAAAACCGAAGTTGGAAAAAACCACTTCAAAAAATCTATTTTTCTTTTTCTTTTCCATTTTACTTATCCTTTAAATCTTTTGTAAGTTCTTGCCAATAGAATCTTGAAAGCGTTTGCATAAGTTTTTCAGTATTAGCGTATCTAGTAATCTTACCACCGGTAGATACTAACGATATAATACCTGTTTCTTCTGAAACAATTAAAGCAGTTACGTCAAAATTTTCCGTTATACCGATACCTGCCCTATGACGAGTACCTAAATCCTTAGGGATGTTTTCGTTTTGGGATAAGGGTAAAAAACAACCTGCCGCAGTTATTTTAGTACCACTAATAATTACCGCACCGTCGTGTAAAGGACTTTTTGGAAAGAACACGCTTTCTAAAAGTTCCGAAGATATATCAGCATTTAATTTAACGCCACTATCTAAAATTTGCGATGGTATATTATTATTTGATAAAACGATAATCGCGCCTATATCTTTTTTAGACATGTTTTGTAATGCGGAAATAATCGCGTTTATGCAAGATTTAACTTCTTCCTCATCATAGCTTTTACGAAGATTTTTAAGGTCTACTTTAGTAGTCCTATACTTAATGTTACGTTTAATTTCGCTTGAATATAACATTAAGATACCTAAAATAAACACGACGGGAACGATAATGTAGGAGTGATTATCAAGCGTCGGTAAAAGCGTAAAGACGATACCACCTAAAATCATTGCGGCAGTAAAAAGCCATACGATTTTATTTGAACCGTTATTACGTACAAATCTAAAAAGAATATAAAAAGCAACGGTAAGCGCGCATATAAACGATACGCCCGCTATCGCGTATGCAGGGTCGGTAAAGTTTGTAAAAACTGCCCAAATCCTATTTAAAATATCCATAATTTACTCCTACAAAATTACTCCGTCATAATCTTAAAAACGCCTAGCATTAAAGCGGAATCAATCCCTACCCCACCAGACTTTGCCTGAAAATCAAGTTCCGACAAAGTATCAACGGCTTTTTTAAGGCTTTTTAGTTTGAAGTATTTTATCTGCTTTTTGATTTTTGAAATGACAAACTCCATCGTGCCAAGCATGGATGCAAGTTCTTTATCGCTTACTTCTGGAGACAACGCCACGTGGAATATTTGCCTATAATAATAGTATATGCTTGAAAATAACTTTTGCGGGGCTTCGCCTGAAGATAAAAGTTCTTCCATAATAAGTATTGCCTTATTAAAGTTACGTTGCCCGATATAATCAGTCATCTTATAAATGTGATAAACGCTATCTTTGCTTACTACGGCTTCTACGTCGTCAGCCGTAACGACGCTAGCGTTACCTATATATGCGGAAATCTTTTTAATCTCGTTATCAATTTTAGTCATATCCATTAAAGAATACTCCGCAATCTTTAACGCTAAATCTGGGTCGATATCAACCGATTTATTTAAAAACTCCCTTTTAATCCATTTAACTATAACCGCTGGGGTTTGACGGCGACAATCCACCAAAGTAACGGATTTTTGCTTTTTTAATTGATCGTGTGGTTTACTGTTTATTATTGCTATTATAGTTGACGGCGAAGGATTAGTAAACACGTCTTTAAGCGCGCCTTTAATAACGTCCGCCTTAGGATAAAACTCCCTTATAACGACTGAACGTTTTTGACTCATAAACGGAAAAGCCGTTACTAGTGGTAAAATACCTTCTATAGATAAATCTTCCCCATCTACGGAAACGAAGTCTAAATCAGCAAAAGCGACAAACTTATCTTTTAAAGCTACAATAGCGTTTTCTTTTAAGAAAACCTCTTCCCCCTCGAAAAGATATATATAGTCGGCGTCGCCACCGTCTATTTTGCGCTTAAATTCTGTAAAATCCACAAAAATCCTCCATTTTAATTCATAATAACATTTTTTGTATTTTTTTGCAAGAATTTACACTGATTTTTAAAAAGAATATTTTAATAAAATATTACCAAACGTTAGACCCGTTAATGGGGCAAATAAGATTAGGCATAATGCGTATAAGAATAAAAAAATACAATATTAAATACAAAAAAAACATTGTTTAGGGGCTTTTTTTGTGATAAAATTAGTGTAATGGAGGTTATTATGCAAGTAATTGATAATTTTAACCGTTTTTGCGTTTTACTAGATTGCTCTAGAAACGCAGTACCTACGGTGGATTTTTTAAAAACCTATATAGACGATATCGCTAAAATGGGTTATAACGCCCTTCAACTTTATACCGAAGACACTTACGAAATCGACGGCGAACCCTTTTTTGGTTATTTAAGAGGTAGATTTACTAAAAACGAGCTTAAAGATATCAACGCTTACGCTAAAAAGCGTGGTGTAGAAATTATCCCCTGCATACAGACTTTAGCACACTTAAACGCACCACTTAGATGGAGCGCATATAGGGATATTTTAGATTGTAGGTTCACCTTGCTTTGTGAAGAGAATAAAACTTACGATTTAATTGATAAAATGTTTAAAACTATGCGAGAGTGTTTTGATACAAAATACATAAATATCGGCATGGATGAGTCGCCTTTCGTAGGGCTAGGCAATTACCTGCGTAAACATGGCTATAAAAGCCAACACGACGTAATTTTAAACCACTTAAACAAGGTTTGCGATATTGCCAAAAAGTACGATTTTAAACCTATCATGTGGTCGGATATGTGGTTTTCAATAGCAAGCAAAAACGAACAGCACCGATCTAGCGAGCCGTTTAATTTTACCGACGAACTTCTATCTAAAATCCCCGAAAATATTTCGCTATGCTATTGGGATTATTATTCACCAAATCCCCCGGTTACCGAAAACATGTTTAACGAGCATAAGCGCTTTAATCGTGAAATTTGGTTTGCCGGTAGCGTTTGGTCGTCAAGAGGCTATGCGCCGTTCAACCTTTTTGCGATGAAGTCGCATAACTCCACTATAAACGCTTGCAAAAAGCACGGTATTAAAAACGTAATTATTACTGCATGGGGCGACGACGGGGCAGAAAACAGCAGGCTTGCAACATATTCGGGCTTGTATCACGCAATATGCGTTGCAAAAGGCATAACCGACCCCGAAGAAATGGACAAAGGATTTTATAAACTGTTTGGCATATCGTTAAACAACCACGCTAAACTTGATTTACCTAATATGATTGAAGAACAGTTCGACCTATATAGTTTTGATAAAGCAAGAGCGATGAATCCATCTAAATACATGCTTTATCAAGACCCGTTTATGGGTATCTTTGATTATACCTATAACAAAGATAGCGAAAAATATTATGACGTACACGCCAAAACACTTGCTAAATTTGCCGATAACGAAAAGTTTGGTTACGTGTTTGACACTTTAAGTAAACTATGCTCGGTTTTATCTATTAAATACGGCTTAGGGGTAAAAACGCGTTCCGCATATAAAAATGGCGATAAAAAAGAACTTAAATCGTTGATAAAAAGCTATAACATGCTTCATAAAAAACTTGACGATTTATATACGGCGTTTAAGTATCAATGGCATAAGGAAAATAAATCTGTCGGATGGGAAGTATCCGACCAACGACTTGGCGGGCTTATCAAAAGAGTAGAATCTTGTAAAAACACGTTAAACGACTACTTAAAAGGTAAAATAGATAAAATTGAAGATTTAGAACAAGAATTTTTACCAGATAACAAGAGTAACACGTTTGGCAAAGCCATTTTAAGCACACACTACGTTAATATTATATCTGCAAACGTAGTTAGTTATCCTGAACTTATATAAAATAAATATCCACCAGCCTAGCTGGTGGTTTTTCATTTTCGGGCAATTAGCCCTAAACTATTCTGGCTTACGCACAAGTGCGTATTTAAACGACCTGCCAGTCCTGCACCTTTTACTTACTACCCGTAAACGGGTCTT
>JAGANI010000046.1 GCA_017624285.1 Clostridia bacterium | reverse complement strand
TGGGGCATTTTGCAACGCAAGTTAAACAACCGTTGCATTTGCTATAATCAATTACTGGTAAGTTATCTACCATGGTTATAGCACAGTTAGGGCAATTTTTAGCACATAACCCACAACCGATACAGCCTGCTTTACAAGACGCAATTACGTCTTTACCTTTACAGTGTGAAGAACAAGCCACGTAAATTACGGCAGTTTTGGGGATAAGCTCGATAACTTGTTTAGCACAACCCTTTACGCAAGCGCCACAACCTATACAAAGCGCTTTATTTGTTACAGCAACGCCGTTAACGATAGTAATAGCACCAAAACTACAGCGATTAAAACAACTACCGCCACCAAGGCATCCGTCAACGCACTTTTTATCACCTGCAAAATATGCGTTTTTAGCCTCACAATACGGGTTACCAATATACTTAAATTTTTTAATAGCACTATCAGTATCGCCCGCGCACTTAACTACGGCAATCATAGGTTCGGTATCAACGACTTCTTTACCTAAAATAACACCGATTTTTGCTTTATTTTCTTTCGGGGTAGAAGCGCACTCGTTAACTTCTGCTCTGCCTTCGACAAGTGCTTTTGCAAAGTCAGCACAACCAGCGTAGCCACAGCCACCACAGTTGGCGCCGGATAAATTTTCAGCAACCTCACCGATTTTTGGGTTTTCATCAACAGCACACACTTTACCAACAACGATAATTAATACGGTAAATATAATGGCAAGTACTGCCAAAATCGCAACTACAATGCCAAAACTTTGCCAGTTTATAACTGCAAGTAAATTACACATAAAATACTCCTTAAAGTGATATCATAGAGAACACGTAAAACGCCATTGCAATAAACGTAGCCGTAAGCATAGCCACGGGGAAACCTTTCAAGTGTTTACTAATAGGTAAATTTTTAACCTTTTCTCTTAAACCACTCATAATAACAATGGCTATTAAAAATCCTATACCACCAAAAAAGCCGTATGCAACGGAGTTAAGTATACCCATAGAAGCAAGACCTAATGCTTCTGCCGTACCAACGTCGATAACGAGTTCAGCAACACCTAAAACAGCACAGTTAGTGGTAATTAATGGTAAGTATATACCCATAGCGTTGTAAAGTGTTGGGGAAAACTTCTTAATAACTGCTTCAATCATTTGTACAAGCGACGCTATTACAAAAATAAACACGATTACTTCTAAATATTCAAGTTCAAGTGGAACTAAAATATAAGTGTAAATCGGGTAGGTAATAAGGCAGGTGATAGTCATAACAAAAGTTACGGCAACGCCCATACCTACTGCGCTTTTTATGTCTTTAGAAACCCCTAAAAACGGGCAAATACCTAAAAACTGTACTACAACAAAATTGTTAATAAACATTGCCGTTACGGCAATCAACATAATCGTACCGAAAGTTCCCATATTATTTTACCTCCAGTAACGATAATTTTTTCTTTTGTTCAATTTTGTATAAAATAAAATTAAACAAAGCAATAAATATTGCGTAGGTAAAGAAAGCACCTGCAGAAGAAGCAAAAAAGTCAATGGAAAAATCCCATAACTTAAAGCCGAAAATCGCACCTGCACCTAAAATTTCCCTAACAGCACCCATAAGTGTTATCGAAACCGTAAAGCCTAAGCCCATAAATAAACCGTCTAAAGCAGAGTCTGTTACGGGGTTTTTAGATGCAAAACTTTCCGCACGACCTAAAATTATACAGTTTACTACAATAAGTGGTAAATAAACGCCCAACGCATCGTAAAGGGATGGGATAAACTTATCAAGTACTAATTTAACGATTGTTACAAACGTAGCGATAATAAGTATATATGCGGGTATACGTACGTTAGAAGGTATTACTTTTTTAAGTAAAGAAATTAATACGTTAGAGCATATCAAAACAAAAGTTACTGCAAGCCCCATGCCTATACCGTTAAAAGCGGCGGTTGTAAGCGCTAGGGTAGGGCAAGTGCCTAAAATTAACTTAAAAGTAGGATTTTCTTTAATAAGCCCGTTGGAGGCTATTTTTGAAAATTTATTCATTTTTAACCTCCTATAACGGTATTAACGTAATCGATTGAGCAATAAACTGCATTTTGTACCGCTTGTGATGAACGTGTCGTACCAGCTTCAACAATGTCAGTTAAGTCATCAGATGAAGTTTTACCACTAAACCTATCGTAAAAATCAGTAAGTTTAGACATAAGTGTTTGACCTTTATAATTGTCTAAAACGGTCTTTTTTACAGTTGCAAAGCTATTATCTACACTTACTGAAACATATAAGGTTATCGAGCCATTACTATAGCCTTTTTTACCAGTAACGTGTACTAGGTAATCTCCGTTAGAAAGCACGTAGCACGCTTTAATTTCGCCGATATCTTGGTTTTTATCATAAGTAGAAACGTCTAGTGTTTCTTCTAAAGATACGTCCGTGTCAACGTAAATTTTATCAATAGCACGTTGTATTCTCTCTTCATCACTAACTTTGCATAAGTCGTTAACTATGGCAAGGACACCGCCACAAACAACGATAATGCTTATCATAACTATTAAAGAAGTTACAAAACTTTTCCAAAAAGGTTTTTTAATAGTTGCCATTATTTAGCCTCCTTTTTGGCTTTTTTATAACCAAAAGGTTTACTTAAGGTGCATTTATCGATTAACGGAACTAATAAATTCATAAGTAAAATTGCAAAACTTGCAGTTTCGTACCCAGTAAAGTGTCTAAGTATTGACGTTAAAGCACCATATCCTATAAAGAAAACCACTTTACCTAATGCAGAAACAGGGTTAGTAACGTAGTCAGTTGCCATAAATATTGCGCCAAATATTAAACCGCCAGACAAAATTGCAGGTAAAAATACGCCAAAATCAAAGCCGTTAAGCATTACGGCAACTAAACCTGCAATCGCAATCGCAATTAACGGATATATTATATTGATTATTTTTCTTATAGCAAGGTAAATACCACCAACTAATATGGCAATTTTACAAGTTTCACCAATACAACCAGCAACGCCAGTGCCAAGTAATAAATCTAGTGTAGAAAGCCTTGTGCCGTCAAATAACAAACTTTGTAAAGAAGTTGCCCCTGTAATAACGTTATCAAAAATACATGCAATATTAGGTGCAACAAAGTTATTCATTATAGTCGTAAAAGAAATAAACGCTACAATTCTACCCGCGGCAGCAGGGTTTACAAGGTTTTTACCAGTTCCGCCAAACAACATTTTAACTACTATAATAGCAAAAACACTTGCAATAAACGGTATGTATAAGTGGTAATTAGCAGGGGATATTAAAGCGATAATTAACCCCGTTACAGCAGAAGAAAAATCAAACCTTTTTAGGATAGATTTGAATTTTTTACCTAATATAAGTTCGTAAACAAATTCCGCACCTACTGAACTAATTACTGCAGTTAAAATGGTTAAAAGTGCAGGTATGCCAAAATAAACTATACCCATAATGGTTGCAGGTAAAAGCGCGATAAGTACGTTAATCATTACTTTACGCGTAGAGTTACCGCTTTTTATATGCGGTGATTGTGAAAATTTAAATTCCGCCATTATTTAGCAGTCTCCTTTGCGTTAATTTCTTTAATTTTAGCCTTTGCATAGGCAAAACTTTGTGTTAAAGCACGTTTGGCAGGGCAGTTGTACGCGCATGAACCGCACTCAATACAGTTCATAACGCCAAGTTTTTCAGCCTGTTTAAAATCTTTTGCATTAATATAAAATTCCATTAAAACTGGTGTAAGCCTCATAGGGCAAGTGGAAACACATTTACCACAGTTAATGCAGTTTGTGGGTAAATTATCGTCATCTTCACCTTTGATTAAAGCAAGTAAACCACTATCAGTCTTTTTAGTGTAAACGTCAAGATTAATAATTGCTTTACCCATCATAGGGCCACCGGCTACGTATTTAACAGAATCATCAACAACGCCGCCGCAGTATTCGATAATAGTTTTAAGCGAAGCCCCGTATGGTACTAATAAATTTTTAGGTGTATTTATACCATGACCAGATACCGTTAAAACACCCTCATATAGAGGTTTGTTAAGTTCAATAGCGTTGTAAACTGCAATAGCTGTTTTTATGTTTTGAACTACACAACCAACTGATGCGGGTAGTTGACCAAGTCCAACTTTTTTACCAGTACAAACGTATATTAAATGTTTTTCAGACCCCATGGGGTATTGTTTTTTAAGTATAACGACGTCTAAATCGTCAAAACGTTCAAATAAAGATATAGCATCGGGTTTGTTTTTTTCTATAGCGACGATAACTTTATCAACGTTAAGCGCTTTTTTAAGGTAAATTATACCTTTGTAAATTTCATCAGTCTTTTCAATCATAAGACGATGGTCGCAAGTTAAATAAGGCTCACACTCAGCACCGTTAATAATAAGCGTATCAACGGGGTCTTTCGGCATAAGTTTTACAGCCGTAGGGAATCCTGCGCCACCAAGCCCAACGATACCTGCTAAACGGATTCTTTCTATAATTGAAGAAGGCGTAATTTCTACCATATTAGGTAGAAAGACTTCTTCATTTAAAAAGTCGTTTTTCACGGTAATATGTGTTTGCATAGCTCCAGTTGCGTTTTGTTTTGCCGAAATATCAACCACTTCACCAGAAATAGGTGAGTATACGTTAGCGCTAACAAAACCGCCTTCTTTTGCAATTAATTGCCCCTTTTTAACATTGTCGCCAACTTCTACAACTGGTATAGCAGGCGCACCGATGTGCTGACAAACGTTAATTGTTAAAAACTCTTGTGGGGGTAATGCTTCAATCATGCTACCCGAAGATAGTTCTTTATTTCCAGGCACGTGTGCGCCAAAGGGAAAATATTTACCTTTTCTGGCCTTCATCTAATTCTCCTTCAAAAGATAATTTATCTATAAGTTTTTGTGGTAAAAATTTTATAATCAAATAACAGGTAATCCCAACTGTAATACCTGCAATAAAACCTAATAATACTAAATAAGGCAGGTATAAAAATAGCGATGGGGTAGATGTAACTATAACGTATACAACGTTTTGCAATACGCTATTAAGTACAGCTGAAACAGCGCTTATTGCCGTCAACGTAAACATGTTTGAGCATTTTTTGACTAAAAAAGCTTGAAGTATAAAACTAGCCACCCCAGATGGTAGCGAGTACATCATAGACGATAAGTTGCCTGATAAAATACTACCAAGTAAAATTTTAACTAAAAATACAAAACATGCTTCTTTTGCGCCAAGTAATATTAGCGCTAAAAGTATAAATACGTTTGCTAAACCAAACCTTGCGCCAGGTATGATAAACGCAGGGAATAGCGATTCTATTAAAAAAGTAATAAGTGCCATTGTGGATAGTATTGCCGTGGCAGTTAGTTTAAAAGTTAAATTATGTTTCACACTAACCTCCGATAACAATATTATCCGCATCGGTTGGCGATATTTTAAGTTTATACGGCATACATATTATTGCACCAGTGTTATAAATTTTACCACTATGCTCACAAGTGCCGTTTTTGCATGTGGATTCTGAAACTAAAGCAAAATCTTCTTCAAAATTAATTTCTATTTTCGTATACTCGCTTTTATCTTGCGTATGATATACGTTTATTAAGTAACTTGTAGAAGTTTTACTATAGTCGTATGATAAAGTTGTATCAAAAAACTTAATTAAACCATTATCGTAGTTGACGGTGCATAATTTTTTGCCGTCAACAGATAAATCGACCCCCGTTGCCGTATCTATTTTGCTAAAAAAAATAAAAAAAACCGATATAAATGAAATTAAAACAACTAAACCGTACAAAATCAGGTCTTTTTTAACAAATATTTTATTGTTTTTTATATTATTAATTAAGGTTGGTTTGTTGGTTTTCATTTTGACATCCTAAAAATATATTTATATTTTAACAAAATATAAAAATCTTGTCAAACGATAGGCAATTTAACCTAAATTTTTACATATATTATAAAGTTATTATTTAGCAATATAAAAGTATAAAAAATAACAAATAGTTATGTTTTTAATAACTTTTTGTTATTAAATTTATTGTTTTGCAAAAATGATTTTTTAAAATAAAAAAGTAAGTGGTTTTTAATAAAAATTTATAAAACAGAGGGGGACGTTATATGCTGTTTTATATTTTAAAAGATATAAATTAATTAAATACATAACAATGTTGTTTAAGTGTTACAAAATTTTATTTTTTAATAACGTGATTTGCAATTTTCCGCTTGC
>JAGANI010000045.1 GCA_017624285.1 Clostridia bacterium | reverse complement strand
TCACCGTTCCCTCACGGTACTATACTCTATCGGTCACATAGTCGTATTTAGCCTTACGAGATGGTCCTCGCTTTTTCCGACAGGATTCCTCGTGCCCCGCCGTACTCTGGATACCCACGGCCTTCGAACAGTTTCGTGTACGGGACTTTTACCCTGTTTCATGTACCTTTCCAGGTATCTTCCACTACCATTCTATTTCCTTCTTGGGTCCTTCACCCCAATAATATTACTACTATTGGTTTGGGCTCTTCCGATTTCGCTCGCCACTACTTTCGGAATCGTTTTTACTTTCTTTTCCTCTGGGTAATTAGATGTTTCAGTTCCCCAGGTTCCCCTCATTACACTATTGATTCATGTAATGATAACACAACGTTACTTGTGTTGAGTTCCCTCATTCGGACATCTGCGGATCAGAATATTTGCTTCTCCCCGCAGCTTATCGCAGCTTGTCACGTCCTTCTTCGGCGCTATGTGCCAAGGCATTCACCTGTATGCTCTTCGTAGCTTGATCTTTTGACTGATTTCTCAGTCCGTCGAATTGTTATTTTTCCTTAACTCTACTCGGCTAATCATTTCGTGAATTGTTTCCTACGCTTTCTTCGTATTAACCTTCATTTAATTAATTAGCTTTACATTTGTCTAAATTAATTGCCTTAGTACTTTATTCTTAAAGTATTAATTTCTCTTAGATATTTGCTCTATATCTCCTATGCAGTTGTCATTCTACGGTGTCCCAAAAACGATTGGGATGCCGTGCAGTTTCGCACAGCCTATCTATATTAACATTATTAAATAATTTAGTCAAGCATTTTTTAACGATTTTTAAATTTTTTTTATTTATAATTCTTATAACAAAAATGTGAAAACTTTTCACTTTTTTACGAAAAAAATTGTCAAAAATACTAATTTTTCATCTTAAAACGCCTAAAAGTCAAATTATTTAACTATTTAATAGCTAATTAAATATAAAAATTTATTTTAAAACTTTATCAAAATCCGATTTAATTTCTTCATAAACCTTAACGGCGGAAGCCTTATCTTTAGCAATAACCGTGTAGTAAATTTTAAGTTTAGGCTCTGTACCACTAGGTCTTAAGCACACGAAACCACCGTTTTCCAACTCGTAATAAACGCAGTTAGTTGCTAAAATATCAATTTTTTCCTTTTTGCCGGTAATAGTATCAAGGCGTTCTGGTATAGAATAATCCCTAATACCAACAACTTTTACCCCACCGAGCGAAGTGATAACCTTGGTCTTCATCGAATCAACTACAGCGTTCATTTCCTTCATAGCGTTTAGGCCTGAAAACGCTACCGAAATAGTATTGCCATAGTAATAACCATATTTATTATATAAAGCACTTAACCTTTCAAATACCGAAACGCCCTTTTGGGTATAATAACAAACCATTTCAGCAAACAGCATGCTTGCCACTACGGCGTCCTTATCCCTAGCGTGCGTACCGCGTAAATAGCCACAAGATTCTTCAAAACCAAAAATATACTTCTTTTTGCCAGTATCGTCGAAAAGTTTAATCTTTTCGCCAATGAATTTGAAACCTACTGGGGTTTCCATCATTTCTACACCATAATTATCAGCAATAGCTTTTACCATTGAAGTGGTTACGAAAGTTTTTACAATAAAACCGTTTGATGGAATAGCGCCGTCTTCAGATAATCTTAAAAGGATATAATCTAAAAGTAAAACGCCAACTTCGTTACCAGATAATGCATTAAAGTTACCGTTATCGTCACGAATAACGACGCCTAACCTATCGCAATCGGGGTCTGTGCCAAAAACAACGTCCGCACCGATTTTATCCGCTAAAGCGATGCCCATGGAAAGTGTTTCTTTATTTTCGGGATTTGGTACTTTTACGGTGGAAAACGCAGGGTCCTTACATAACTGCTCTTCAACCAAAGTAGCGTTTATACCTAACTTATCTAAAATTGTAGTAACGGGAACGTAACCACTACCGTGAACAGGCGTATAAACTAATTTAATTGACGAACCGACCTTTTTAACGGCATCAGGGGATAAACTAAGTGATAAAAGGTTTTGATAGTAAACTTCATCAACTTCTTTACCGATAACAGTTAAGTTTTCATCAAGTTCGTTATATAAAATTTTATCAGAGAAGCAATCCCCTATAGCGTTGATGTACTCAACAACTACTTTAGTTGCCTCTGGCGACATTTGAGCGCCGTCTTCACCATAAACTTTATAACCGTTATATTCTTTAGGGTTATGTGAAGCAGTAATCATAATACCGGCAACTGCATTTAAGTGCCTTACCGCAAAGGAAAGCATAGGAACTGGACGAACGTCGTCAAAAAGATACGCCTTAATACCGTTAGCAGACAATACCCTTGCAGAAGCTAAAGCAAAAACGTCTGAATTAAGCCTTGTATCAAAAGAAATAGCAACACCCCTATTGCAAGCGTCAGCACCTAATGACTTGATATAATCAGCAAGTGCTTGAGTTGCCCTTTTTACGGTATAAACGTTTAACATATTAGTGCCAAGCCCTAAAAGACCACGCATACCTGCGGTGCCAAACTCAACGTCTTTTGCAAAACGATACTCAACTTCTTTTTCGTCTGAAGCAATCGATTTAAGTTCGTTAACTTCTTCACAAGTTACGGAAGAAAGCCATTTTTGATATAAATCTTTATACATACAAAACTCCTTAATCCATATAAACATTATAATATATAATAAAAAAGCCGTTAAAAACGCTTTTTACGGAAATTATTTATATTGTAGCAAAAAACGATGAAATCGCAAACAGTTTTTAAGCCGATATATTAAAAATTTCTCAAATTATTTATATAAAAAATATTCACTTGCAAAAAAAACTTTATTATAGTAAAATTAAGTAAACTTAAAATGTCTAACTAAAAAGAAGGTTTAATTATGGATATAAAAAAGATTTTTGCTAAATACACACTATTAACTGGTGAAGTAAAGCAAGTAGCTGTTGTCGCTACCGATAAAAATAAAATTATCTTTAACGGCGATAATCCACTAACTATTGAATTTAATTTTATAGACGGTGTTAACGCGATAAAAGTAAACTTTGCGCCTACCGAAAAAATAACGGCGTTAAACGTGTTTTTCCCTTTTAAAGCCAAAAACTACGTTGCTTTTTACGTTAAGGGTGGCGCTGTTGAACCGAAATTTTACAAAAAATCAAATCTTATAGATAAAGGCGCAAGCGCTGTTTTAACTGGGGACAAAAAGGAGTTTTCGTACTTTTTGTCTGCCATAAACGACGAGGTTACTTGCACCATAGCTGGTGGCGAAAACGGCGTTACGCTTTTAATAAACGGCAAAAACGGTTTTAATATAAACACTACCTGCCTTTACACTGCTTTTGGACTTGACCCATATGAAGCAAGTAGACTTGCAACAAATGCTTTAATTAAAGACAATGGATTAACTGAACGGGTTAACAAAAGCGATAATTTATGTAAAACAGCGGATAACGTCCCCTATGATTTAGAAAATATACCCAAAATTACCGATAGTTGTTTTTACGATAAACCCGATATTAAATATTTAGTTGTAAAAGATAGCAACGCTAGCTTAAGCGAGTATATAAAAGCTTTTGGGTTTTCTTCGTTTTATATAAATGAGTATTGCTTCCCACTAATAAATAAAAATAATGATGACGAGAAATTAACGCTACTTAAGGCAATAAGTGGTAGCGACAACACTAGTTTATCTTGCGATGCTCCACTTTTGCCACTTGCTAACTGCGTTTTAGAAGACCCGTTAGTAAGCAAAAAACCTTTTATACTTACAAACCTAGCCAATAACGAAGCGGTCGTTGCATGTTTTAACTTAACCGATAAAAAGGTTGTTGGAAAATTTAGACCTTTTCAGTTTTTAGACGGAAATATTATGGACGGTTACGTACTTTTTGACCATTACGAGAAGGTAGGTAGAATAATATCACATATGGAAGGGATAAAAGTTACCCTTGAAGCAAACGAGTTTTCTTACTGTACTTTAACTAGAATTGTAAATGGTAGGGCTTTAGTTGGTTTTATAGATAAATACGTTAAAAGTAAAACGTATTATATTGACGAATACGAGGGCTATAAAACAAACTATACTGGTGAAATAGTATACTGGTCGTATGACGGCAAAATAACCGTTAACGGAACTACAATTGAAGGTGAAAAGAAAGGCGATTTGTATTATGCTACTTTATAAAATAATCAGGATAGTGATACCACACTATCCTTTTTTTATACATAAAAAAACAAAAAAGCCCCCAAACGGGGGCTAAATTTAGTTAACTTATTTATTTTTTGCTCAACTTTAACGCAACGCTAAAAATTACGTAAATAGCGTAACAAACCATAACAAGACCAAGCACTAACGAAGCGTAATCTATAAAGCCGTCAATAAACCTTAAACAGATACCAAGCGCCAAAGAAATAGCGCCTAATAAAAGTAAGAATAGCATTTTGCCAACGCTTTTTTCCTTACGCAAAAAGTAAGATAAAAATGCATCTACAATAGCGACGATACCTATCGCCATTAAAAGCCACGGTATATACGCAACGATAAGCCAAACGAGTTCGTTAGCGATAAAAAGCACACCGAAAGCGATTATAACCGCCCCCACTACACCGTCCATAGTCATTAGACTTTTTTTGTTAACGAGCGAACCTATTATATACAACGCGCCACAAGCGATTATAATAATACCGATTAAAACGCTTATTGCCGTAACGCCCATAGAAAGCGAACAGCAAAACAATATACCTAAAACCATAACTACACAAGCTAAAAGTAAAGATTTAACGTTGTCTTTAATAATTTTATTACCCATATAAATACTCCTTTTATTTTATTGTAACACTAATAAATAAACTAAATATAAACTAATATATTATAGCATTGGGGAAAATATGTTTAATAATGCAGAAATTAATCTTGCAAAAAAACCCATTTTAAAATTATCAGCCGTGATTTTTTTAGAAACTTTAAAAAGATCTTCAAAATCGGTTTTAATATCTTTAATTGCGTCGTGGCCATACATTACGGCACCACACTCGTAATGATGTACAAAACTGCGATAATCCAAGTTTATAGTACCTACAAAAGCGTATTCCTCATCAATAAGTACGTTTTTAGCGTGGATAAAACCAGGGGTATACTCGTACAAATCAACGCCAGCGTCAATCAGGAAGGGAAAATTACCCCTTGACATATTAAAAATAATACGCTTATCGGGTACGGACGGGGTAACGATTTTTACGTCTACCCCACGCAAAGACGCATTTTTTAAAGCCATACTCATATTATAATCGATTATTAAATACGGCGTCGTGATATACACCGACTTTTGCGCAGAATTTATCATATTGATAAAGGTATTTTCGCCGACCTGTTCTTTATAACTAGGTCTTGGACCATCTCCAAAAGGATGAACGTACGTACCGTCTTTAACAATAGTATCTTGTGGTAAAAAATATTTATCAAAGTCGGAAATCTGTTTTTTATTTATATCAAAGGACATCAAAAACATACCAGTTAGGTTATTGACTGCGCTACCTTCGATTTTAATAACGGAATCTTTCCAATACCCTAACCTGTGGGTTAAATTGATATAATCGTCCGTAATATTTGCGCCACCCGTAAACGCAACTTTGCCGTCAATTACAGTGATTTTACGGTGATCGCGATAATTGTGTATACCAGAAAGTATCGGCTTAAACGGGTTAAATTTTACACAAGAAATACCTAAAGATTCAAGTTCTTTATAGAATCTATTTTTTACGTAACCAGAAGAGCCTATATCGTCGTAAATAACGCGCACTTCCACCCCGCAAGCGACTTTTTTAACTAAAATATCTTTCATTTCCTCCCACATTTTACCGTAACCGATAATAAAGTACTCTAAAAAGATAAATTTTTGCGCTTTATTTAATTCTTCTTTTAAATAAACAAACCAGTCTTCGCCACTTTTAAAATATGAAACTTTACACCCCGTATACCCTTGTGAATACGCATTTTTATTTAAATATCTTTCGATACCAACGTATTTATTAAAGCCTTCATCTAAGTAATCTAAAACGGAATAATCTAGCGTCACGTACGGTTTTAAATAAGATAAATACTCGTTTAACTTTTTAGACGTGCGTTTTGGCATTTTTGGTTGGGAAAATAAATGATAAATTACCATCGTAAATAATGGTAGAAAAATAAAAAGTATAATCCACGGTAACTTAAACTCTGGACTTTGCTTTTTATTTATTACGACAAGCAACATTATTATTGATACGACGTAACTTAGCAACTGAAATATATAATAGTAGTTTGAAAAATATTGCAAAACTACGGCAAGTAAAACCATTTGCGCTATAAAAAGTAACGTAACGACTACGATTTTACTAAACAGTAACTTTAAAAATCTCATATACTGGAAAGACCTTCGGCAAACTGACCGTCGTGTAAGGTCTTATAAGCACCTCCTTGACTAATGAGTTCTTCATGAGAGCCTTGTTCGATAATTTTACCGTCGGAAACAACGGCGATTTCGTCAGCGTTTTTAATAGTAGAGAGCCTATGCGCTACAACGACAGTAGTCCTGCCACGGCAAAGCTCGTCTAACGATTTTTGTATTAAAAGCTCGGTAACGTTATCTAAAGCGCTAGTTGCTTCATCCAAAATAAGGATGGGTGGATTTTTCAAAAAAACCCTTGCGATGGATAACCTTTGTTTTTGCCCACCAGACAATTTAACGCCACGTTCACCTATAACGGTATCGTAACCGTCGGGCAAACTGCAAACGAACTCGTGTATATTAGCGCGTTTTGCAGCTTCGATAACTTCAGCTTCGGAAGCATCGGGATTGCCGTATAAAATATTATCTTTGATACTTGCGTTAAATAGATAAATATCTTGTTGAACGATACCTATGTTTTTACGTAAAGATTCAGCAGTAATAGAACGCACCGATTTACCATCGATTAAAATATCCCCGTTATTTACTTCGTAAAACCTTGGTATTAGATGACAAATGGTAGTTTTACCACCGCCAGAAGGCCCTACGAGAGCGTAAATTTTACCTTTTTCTATTTTAAAATCGACGTTAGTTAAAACGTTTTTATCGCCTTCGTAAGCAAAAGTAACGTTTTTAAACTCTATCTCGCCGTCGGCACGACCTAAATCGATAGCGCCTTCAAGGTCTTTTTCAGGCTCGGCATCGATGATTTGTAAAAATCTTTCAAACCCAGTTGAACCGTTTTGGAACTGCTCGGTAAAGTTTATAAGCGTCATAATAGGCGTTATAAATAAGTTTACCGAAACGACGAACGCGGTGTAATCACCAAGATTATCGATAATACCGTTGTATAAAAATATACCGCCAACAATTAAGATAATAACGTTAAAAATATCGGTTACGAAGGAATTTGACGAGTGAAACTGCGCCATCGCTTTATAAGCAGACTTCCTTGCGGAAACAAACTCTTTATTACCGACTTCAAACTTGTCCAACTCTTTTTTAGAGTTGGTAAAAGCCTTAGTTACCCTAATACCTGAAATACTGCTTTCAACTGAAGCGTTAATCTGACCAACGGCTTCACGACTCTTTTTAAATGCAGTTCGCATGCGTTTGCGAAGTATCATTGTTATAATAAATAAAAACGGCACGCACGAAAAGATGATAAGCGTTAAATATATATTTATCGTAGATAAATAAATAAACGACGCCACAACCGATATCGACGAAATTATAACGCTTTCCGGCCCGTGATGGGCAAGCTCGCTTACGTCGAAAAGGTCGCTAGTCATACGAGTCATAATTTTACCGGTTTCGTTATCATCATAAAACTTATATGGTAATTTTTGTAAATGCTTAAATAAGTCCGTACGCATTTGCGCCTGCATTTTTACGCCCATTAAATGCCCGTAATATTGCATTACAAAGTTAAGTAGCATCCTAACTATATATAAAATTAAAAGCGCAGAACCCCAAATAATTATCATTTGGTAGTTTTGATTTGGGATATACTCGTTAAGCATAGTACGCGTTATTATAGGATACATAATACCTATTGCAGCAATCAGTAATGCCGAAAGCATATCCATAGCGAATACAAACTTATGTGGTTTGTAATAATGTAAAAATCTTTTTAATAACTTCAAAATAGTTTTCCTTATACACGTGTAAAAATATAATAGGGGGATGGAATTATACGCCATCCCCCCGTTGAAATTTATTCAGGAATACCTAAAACTATAATTTCTCCTACCCCGATAGCAGATTGCCCTTCGGGAACTTCTAAAGTGATGGTAATTGTTTTGCAAAGTAACTCGTCAAAATCGGCAACAGCCGCGCCACCAGGATACGTAACCTTTTTAACAGAATCGTAATAATCGTCTGGATATGCAAGATTATTGATATACGTGGTAACAAATTTTTGACCAACGATTGATTCAAACTCTATTCTCTTAACCGATTTAAATAACTTTTCGTAATACATAGAGTTATAAATAAGTAAGCCGGAAATAGTACGGTAATCATCAAAAGATATGGTGATAGTTACTTCTTCAGTAGTAGTAAACTCTTTAATAATATCTTTATCAATTTCGTAAACGAGTAAAAGTTCGTCAGATAACGCCGAAACGTTTTCACCAGAAGAAACGGTTATCGTTGCATCGGTAATGATGTTATCGTACGGTGTTTGACCGTAAACGTAATCGATAGGTTGAACGGAACTTGTAGGACCAACGCAACGCATAACTTCTAAGCCGTCTTTGTTTTTAACCCACTCTACCCTATCAACGGCAACGTATCTTGTGTGATACCAGCCTGTGCTTGGGTAATAATAATCGCCACCAGGTGCATCTTGCACGTACTCGTGCCTATGGTAAACGATAAACAACTCGTCGCCTTCTTGCCACATAAAGTGGTGACCTGGGCCAGATAAGTTATCAATAACGTTGCTTTCGCTACCTTTATTAGCCGTGTTATCGTCGCCATATACGGCTGAAACAAGTATGCCACCTTCGTCTGGTTTAAGTTTACGATATGGGCCCATTACGTCGTCCGCTACACAGGTTAATACGGAATAACCCTTATCTTGATAACCGTTTATAGAGATAGTTAAGTAATATTTACCATTATGATACGTTACTTGAGGGCCTTCGTTAGTGACGGTATGATAAGCCTCGTACTTAGCGCCAACTTGATTTGCAGCCTCTTGGGAAATCATATTATGACTAGTCTTTACGATATGAGTAAAGGAATCGTAATCAATTTGCGACCAATCATGATCAACAAAAGAGCAAGCCTTAACTGAAGTCATAAAAAGGTAATACTCACCTGTTTCGGGATCGATAAACGGAGTGGGGTCGATTGCATGCGTACCCGATGCACCGTATTTTTTAAGCATAACTTGATGTACTGTTTTAATATCTAACCACGGTGTGTTACGATCGATAAATCTACCTAACTGGTCGTAACCAACGTATCTTACAAACGGACCTGCGGGCGAAGTGCTTACACCCAAACCTAATACGCAACCCGATGTAAAATCTACAAAATGCGCTGTGGATGAATAGAAGAAGTAATATACACCTTTACCCTCGCCCAAACCAAGTTTAGCCCTATCAGCGTTAGCGTCGTAGATAATTTCAGGCGCCCAAAGATCGCCGTCTTCCCAACCACCCGTACAATCAAAGCAGAAGGAAACGTATTCCCAATTAACCATATCCTTACTCTTGTACGTCCTAAAGCCGGTGCCGGCATCGGTAGTACCGTACATGAAGAATTCACCAAAATATTCACTTTCAGGATCGGTAATTTTTATTATAGCAGGATCGGCTATAACGGTTATTATTTCTAGGTTAGAGTAATATTTACCTTTAACAAAATCATCAACCGTTTGATCACGATAAGTTAAAGCGTAAGGATCGGCTTGCGCCGTGTATAAAATAGTATAATTTGCATCAAATTTATCACCACTAACGATTATCGTCTTAGTAACCGAGCCGACCGATAAAACGTAACTGCCGTCTTTAACGCCGATAAACTGGTACGCGCCATCGTCGCCCACCTTAGTAGTGTAAGTATTTTTTGAGTTAGATAACTTAACAACCGTATTTTTGTATACCTTAAAGGTATTGTTGCCGTTATCACCCGTAAGCGTACCTGAAACGATAGAAAGTTTTTCGAGTTCTACACTTAAAACAAACTTGTCCGTCGAATAATACCCGTATGATAACTTACCGTCCGTTACGTAAGAAGTTACGTCAGTATCGTTAAGTTTAACGGCTTTTATAATGTAGTTTGGTTCAGTTACGATATCTGCCTTAACGTCGCCGTAAGCAGGTATCACGTTTTTAACGCTACCACCTACGACGGAAGAAACTTCATAATCAACGCTAATATACGGCAATACTTTAACGTTGGTAAACTTACCGCTGGTAAAATCGGTACGGATTGAATCCACGTAATTTACTTTTTGGGTTTTGACATTTTCTTTTTTAGCAGTTTGATTACCGTCCGTTGCGATAATTAAATTACCGTCGCCGTCATCAACTAAACCGTAAACGTAACTATCTGTAATTAATACTGCAATTTTTAAGCCGGTGGTATTGAAAAGTTTAAGCTGTTTATCGTTAAAGCGATACTGATGCCAACCGTAAGTATTACCACCAAATCTTACGCCCCAACCATTTTGTGGGTTGTAAATCGTACCCCAAGTAATAGTGGTAGTTGCACATGTAAGCCTAAACACGCCCGCAGCTAATTCTATAGAAGGCGCGCTTACGTTGCCGTAATCACCTTGACCTTCAATGGGGTTATAAACGACCATTTCAGCATACTTTGGTTGGGTTAATATAGAAAGCGTACCTCTTTTATCTTCGGTATAATAATTAAGCTCATCAAAATCACCAGACCAACCGGTTGGCAGCCCACTAATATGGTTGTTAAAAACTAAATCCAACTTGCCACTATTTAAAATCTCTTCAGTAAGGGTAAACGAAGTAGTGCCTAAACCGTAACTATATACGTTATATTGACCTAGCGAGAAAAGGTCTTCAAAATAATAGTTTCCGTCCTTATCAATATTTGTATAATAAGTAACGTTATTTTCAGCACAAACTAATTCAATTCTCCTATCCGTTAAATCGGCAACCTCAGATTTAACCTTACCAGTTAAAACGTAAGCTTTTTCGTAACGAACAACTATATTGTATTGTATACTTGCGCTTTCTTTAATGGTAACTTTACCATCACGTAACTTTTCGGTATAATTATGACCGTTTACCGAAATAGAGGTGGGTAAATAACCATCTTCGGGTATGGTAGTGATAATTAAATCTTTACCAATACCTTGATGTAAAACGTCAAGACTACCGTGGACTTTACCGTCGTTTGAATTTTGTATAATATATTTAATATAAACCTTAGGTTCAATAGGCTCGTACGAGAAATCCTTTACCTTTACGATAGGATTATCCCAATAGTTAAAGGAAACTTTTAATATCTCTTTATCGGATATAACGCCTTCAATAAAATTGATTTCACCGTTATAAACGTAATATGCCGAGAAGGTATTACCTACTTTAATAAATTTAAGTTCAATACCATCACCGTTAAAATCGTGATACGAACTATCCGGCAATTTGTCCGAAGCAGCTAAAACACCTTGTGTTTTAATCATCCAATAGTGTTGACCACCACCCGTATTATTTGAAGCAAACCAGTATAAAAGATTCATGGTAAAATGATCGTTTGCACCGTTGCCGTTATAAATCCTTAAACCGGTATTTGTGATGTGCTGAGCTAAATTTTCGTTACAAACCTGACTTGCCGTCTTATCGGTAGGGATTGTTGAAACCATCTTAAACGACATAACGTAATTATCGTGTACTTCGTTTAAGTATAAGCCTTTATGGCTAGTGCCGGTAACGTAAAATTCCGTTTGGTCGTCTGAAACAGTCCAGTCAGA
Source organism: Clostridia bacterium (assembly GCA_017624285.1). Classification (GTDB taxonomy): domain Bacteria; phylum Bacillota; class Clostridia; order Christensenellales; family Borkfalkiaceae; genus UBA11475. The sequence continues at coordinate 8,085 of JAGANI010000045.1, read as the reverse complement.
ACCGTCTTCATTAAAAATATCGTAAACTAACGTCTTTGATATATTTAAGTTATTTTTAGATACGTCTACACTTGCACTAATATAAAAATCGCTTTCAATAATATAAGTGCCGTAAGGGATATCACTTATAAAACAACTACCGTCTTCGCTAACGATGGTTTTAAATTCAGCATCACCTGCTTTTAATTTTACTTCAGTCCCATTAGGTAATAACCATGGCTTAGATGAACCTGCCGTTGCATATAGGGTAAGGGTTAAATCACCCGAAGTAACTTCGCCCAAAACGACGGCGAACATTTCAGTAAAATTATCCACGACTACGGTATAAGAAGTACTGCCGTCGATTTCAATAGGCTCACCTGCAACGCTAAGCGATAAAATACCAACGTTACTATCTGCGCCAACGGTTATTGAAAGCCTGCCACCGTAACTATACTCGTTTACGGTAACGGTTAAGTTTTTAAGGGTGTTTATTACTTTGAAAGTTTCATCACCCAATTTTAAAGATGAAACCGTTAAACTATCAAAACTATAAATTACTAAACTATCTGCGTTGCTTACGTTAACTTCCGCCACCTTTTGAACTTCGTTATTTAGTTCAACGTAAGCGATAATTTTTTCTCCATCAAAAAGGGCGGAATACGTTAAACCAACGCTAGTAAGCGCTTGTTTTTGTGCCTGGGTAAGTTTAACTTCCGTCTCGCCACCGACAAAGTAAAAATCACCTGAAGTTTGCTTTTTGATGCCGATCTTAGTATTGCCGTATTTATAACCTGCTTCAAAATCACTTAAACCGTCTGATTTAAATGTAGAAGTTATCCTTTTTGCAACGTCGGTGTTTTTTACGGGGATTTCAGTATAATCGCTACCACTATAGGAAATGAAATCGGTATCAACTAAAAAAAAGTTGTTTACTGGGTTAACGTAAAGGCTATTTTTAAACGTTTTAGGTGCTAAATATTTGCCAACCGTAAAGGCGTTCCAAGTATAAGGAGCGTCTTTTATATAAAAATCGTTATTAAACGCTATTAAATTAGAGTCAGTTAAAGCATCATTAACGGGGTTGTTATATTCAAAAGCAAACATAATGGATTGATTTACCCAATCTAAATCAAATGAAGAAATGGTAAACTCAAAATCAATGCCGTCGTCGCCGTTAGTGATTGCCGCGCACTTATTAAGGTCTGTTACCTTAACTACGCCTGAGGATGAAACTTCTTCCAACCTAGTCCTACCATCCATTAAAATAGTAAGTACACGATAAGTATCGCCACTAAGCGCGTTAGGAGAACCGATTTTTACCTTTAAATATGCGGAATCTTCGATATTATCTTTACTAAAATAAGCGTTGGCGTCTTTTAAGTTGACACGTACACCCTGCCCGCCATCAAAAAATATCGTTTTAACAGCTAAAGTTACGCCATCTTTAGTAACGACGTAAGGCGTAGCGCCCTTCCAAGCGGTTTCGGTAAATTGACCGTCGACTTTAATAAAATTTCCGATAACTTTATCGGTATCAGTTGCGTCGTCGTAATATGCATCAACCACAGGCGGTGGATTACCACCAGCATTAGGATCTTTATCTTTGCAAGCAACAAGTGCTAAACTAAACGATAATGCCAAGCACAAAATTAACGCAAATTTGAGTAAAAACCTTTTCATAACAACTCCTTGTTGATTATTTCAACAAATAACAATAATTATCTAGGATAATTCTACCACAATAAAAATAAAATTTCCATAGTATTTTTAATTTTTATAAATAAAATTAAAACTTTTTTGCGCGCTTTAAATTAAAATTTTTATAAAAACGCAAATCACGGCGTCAAAACGATAATTTTTAAACTTTAATTGACTTTAATTAAAAAAAATATTATCATTAAAAAAAACTTGTTAGGTGAATTATGGAAACAACTTGCTTAAAAACTATGATTGAACAACTTTCCGATATTGCAGTAAAAGGTGGTGCGATTTTTAAAGACGCGCACGCTGGCAAAATAGACAATAAACTTAACACGCGTGATTTTGTTACCGACTACGATAAACGCGTGCAAAATTATATTTTTAGCAAACTTAACGAGCTTTATCCCGACGCTGTCTTAGTTGGGGAAGAAAGTGGATCTTTGCAAGATTACGACACGTTAAACGTAAACGCGTTTATAGTTGACCCAATTGATGGGACGTCTAACTTTGTAAACGAGCTTGCACATAGCTCGGTTTCCATCGCTTACGTAGAAAAAGGCGTAGTTAAAGCAGGCGTCGTTTATAACCCTTATAAAGAACAGTTGTACACAGCTACGATAGGCAACGGGGCTTATTTAAACGGTAAAAAAATGCACGTTAACGACTTATCTTTAGCACAAGGCTTGGTCGGCTTTGGCACAGCAGTTTACTATGACGAGCTAATTGAGGAAACTAAACGTATTTTTGGTGAAGTTTTAGTTAAATGTAACGATTTACGCCGTATGGGTAGCGCAGCAATTGACCTAGCAATCGTAGCGCAAGGTGGTTTTGCAGCGTTTTTTGAATCTAGACTTTGCCCGTGGGATTACGCCGCAACGATATTATTTATTAAAGAAGCAGGTGGCATAATAACCGACTTTAAGGGTAATGAACTTCCGTTAAATAAAAAAAGTTCAGTCTTAGCTGGCAATAAAACCGCATATAAAGAACTTTTTGATATATTAAACAACGTTAAATAAGGTAGTTATGGATAAATACGTTTTAGGTGTTGATTTTGGAACTTTATCTGCAAGGGCAATACTTGTTAATGCCCTAACGGGGGAAATTTTAGCAGAAAAAGTTAGCGATTACGAACATCAAGTTATGTATAAAAATTTACCCGACGGCACTCCCCTGCCCGATAAATTTGCGCTTCAACATCCAATTGATTATATAAATGCATTGACCGATACCGTTAAAGGGGTAATAAAAACTGCTAACGTAGATAAAGATAAAATAGTTGGTATTGCAAACGACTTTACCTCTTGCACGCTTATACCTGTTAATAAAGAAGGCGTACCCCTTTGCTTTTTGGATCAATTTAAAACTAACCCACACGCTTACGCTAAACTTTGGAAACACCATTACTCGCAGGACTTAGCAGATAAAATTACTAAGTATTGTCATGATTTTAACATACCGTCGGCTAGTTTTGGTGGCAAAGTATCGTCCGAGTGGCTTTTACCAAAGGTGTGGGAGACTTATAAATTTGCAAAAGACGTTTTTGATGCATGCTACCGTTTTTACGAAGTGGGCGATTATATTAATTACTACCTAACCGGCATAGAAAACCATAGCGTATCGTTTCTAGGTTTTAAAGGGTTATGGACGGACAAAGACGGGTTTTTGTTTAAAAATGACGTCCATAAATTAGACGATGGTTTAAAAGGGGTTTTTGGCAGTAAAATTAGTGAAAAGTTTAACCCCGTTGGCACGTCTATAGGTAAAATTAAAAAAGAAATTGCTTATAAATTAGGGTTAAGCGAAAATGTTTTTGTAGCGACTTCTATTATAGATGCACATGCCTCGATGCCAGCCTTAGGTATTAACGAAGTAGGCAATCTTATGCTAGTTATAGGAACTTCAGCCTGCCAAATCGTAAATAGCGATAAGATTTTAGATATAAAAGGTATTTGTGGCTACGCTAAAGATGCTGTTTTGCCACCATATTACACTTATGAAGCCGGACAACCTAGTTGTGGAGACCAGTTCAAATGGTTTATTGATAACTGTGTCCCATACGAATATAAAAGCGACGCTTTAAGTAAGGGCATCAATATACACCGTTATCTACGTGATAAAGCTGAAAAGCTTGCGCCTGCAGAATCGGGTTTACTTAGTTTAGACTGGTTTAACGGCAACCGTTCCACCCTAAACGACGCTAACCTATCTGCGCTAATTTTAGGACTTAACTTAAATACCAAGCCTGAGGAAATTTACCGTGCGCTTTTAGAAGGCACTGCTTTTGGCACTAAAATGATAGTCGATAACTTTGAAGAAAACGGTTTACCGATAAACAAGATTACCGCTACGGGTGGCATAGCTAATAACGACCCGTTAATGATGCAAATTTACGCCGACGTTTTGGATAGAGAAATTTTTGTATCCGACTGTACTTTAAGTGGGGCGTACGGCTCGGCAATATATGCAAGCGTTGCTAGTGGAATATACCCAGACATAATTACGGCAAGTAAAAAATTAGGTAAAACCACCGGTAAATACTATTACCCTAAAAAGGAAAACGCTTTAATCTATAAAAAACTTTACGCCGAGTATAAAACCCTTTACGACTATTTTGGTAAAGGTGGCAACGACGTAATGAAGCGTTTAATAGCGTTAAAAACCAAATAATAATAAAAAACGACGCATAACGTTATGCGTCGTTTTAATTTTAATTAAGTTAAATGCTTTTTTATTAATGTTCAATTTTAATAAGTTCACCACCAGCTAAGCGGGACTTTTCAGCAGCAAAGCCCATTAAGTGGGACTCAATCGACGCTGCTAACGTAGTTAACTCTGCCATTTTGCCGGTAAGCATATCGTATAAGCCTTTTATAATACCAGCGTCGCCACCGCCGTGACCGTAGCCGTGTTCAACAAGTTCTTTAGTGTTATATCTAACGGTATCTTTACCAAACACCCTAACGTCGATAAACTCGTTATGAGAATCGAAGTCGATTTCACCATAAGTGCCGTAAACCTTTATAATCCTACCCCCGTCACGTGTGAAAGCAGTCATACGTAAGTTTGCCGTAACGCCGTTTTTAAAGCGCATTGTTACTATTTGATTGTCCACAACGGTGTTATCGCAAGCAAATACGCATCTACCATAAGGACTTGTCTTTAGGCCTTCGTATATAGCCTCGTTGGTGACAGGTCTTACGTTGGTGATAAGGTCTGTACCCCAAAACTTATCTTTTATATAACCCTTTACTGCACTATACGCGCAAGTGTCTACGTATTTACAATCGGTGCATCTATCTGCTGCACCCTCGGGTTGGTTTTCTTTTTTGAAAAATCTTAAATCGCCGATAGAAGAAATAGTATCGCACTCAGAACCGATATACCATTGTAAAAGGTCTAAATCATGACAAGATTTAGCAATAATCATAGGGGAAGTATCTTCACGTCTTCTCCAGTTACCACGCACGTAACTATGCGCTTGGTGGAAGTAATAAACTTGCTCGATATGGTCTATCATAACGACGTCGCCTATAACTTTGCTATCGATAAGTTCTTTAAGTTTTACAAATGCAGGTGCATATCTAAGCACGTGGCAAACAAACACTTTGCCACCGTATTTTTTTTGCGCTTTTAAAAGTTTACGACATTCTTCTTCACTATCGGAAATAGGCTTTTCACACAAGACGTCGTAACCGAGTTCTAGCGCTTTAATAGCGTGGCGAACGTGGTCTTGGTCTTGCGTTGATACTACGCAAATGTCTGCGCGCTTTTTAGAAAAGAAATCATCCTCGTGTCTAAGAACTTGCTCTTCTTTAATGCCGAAATCATTTTTAGCGTCGTTAATACGAGTTTCGTTAATATCACAAATAGCAACAACTTCGTACTTGTCTGGGTTTTTTAACATTTCCCTTGTATAAGCCCTACCTCTGCCACCCATACCGATAATGGCAACTGTAAACTTTTTATCCATAAAATCTCCTTATCGTAATTATTTTTTAATTGCAACCAGATTATATATCAAAAAAAAGATTATATCTTACCAAAATGTAATATTGATGTGTCAAAATGTAATATCATAAAAAGAACGCCCAAAAAAGCGTTCTTTTTTATCTATCTTAATTTTTTTACAGGAGGCTCTCCAAACTGTTTTTTGTAAGCGCGATAAAAGGTATTTGCGCTATCAAAACCGTTTTCTAAGGCGATATCAAGTATACGCCTGCCGTCTTTTTTATCAATTTCCTCCTTAGCGGAATACACGCGTAATCTATTGACGTAAGAATTAAAGCCCTCCCCCGTGTACGTGGTGAACATTGTGGAAACGTACCCGCGTGAATAGCCAAATTTATTTGCAATTTCGTTAACACTGATGTCTTCTTTATAATTATCGTGTATATATTTAAATATATTAGTTACAAATTCGTTTTTGGGGGCGGAAGTCTTTTCAGCAAGATTATCCTCAATAAGTTTTGCTAAAAGGTATAATATTTTTGACGTCAACATCAATATACTCTCTTGCTTATAAACTTTTTGCCAAGCCAAAATAAAATCTGCAATTTCCTGCCTTATGGATAAAATTACGTTTAGTGTTTTACCAGCTAAAAAATCGTTATACTCTTTTAAATAATCTTGACTTATAACTAAAACGGTGCTTTCGACAGGTTCTTCGTTAATAAGCTCGTAATAATGCACGTCAAAACTTCCTGAAAAAACCGCTTGACCCGCCTTAACACGATGTCTTGTACCATTGATAACGGCGTCAAGTTCACCCTTTTTTAGATAAAGAATTTCTATCGCATTGTGAAAGTGCGCTATCTTAGATGGTGCTTGAAAATCTTTTACTATTAAATGATTGTTTTTATCCGCTGGGAGTTCGTAAAAACTCATAAAAAAATTAATCCTCTATTCTTTTTATCGTCTTGATAACTACTGCGTTATCAGGTATATCGTCATAGCCACGCCAAGAGTGGGTATACTCGTCACTAATGCCTATAGCGACGTCTAAACTTTCTTTATCAGCTAATTTGCCGAAAGCAGCGTACTCACCGTCTAAATATTCACACGGGGCTACGCAAATAAAAAATTGGCTAGTGGCAGAATCTTTAACGTAAGTCCTTGCCATACTTATTACACCAGGCACGTGCTTTATAGGGTTAGCGATGCCGTTAGAAGTAAATTCCCCTTTAATAGGCGGGTAAGTTGCAGGTTTTTCTTTAATACCGGGTTCGTCATCTTTAAAGCCACCGCCTTGAATCATAAACCCTGGTATAACCCTATGGAATATTAAACCATTATAAAAGCCGTCGTCAACGTATTTTAAAAAGTTATCTACCGTTAAAGGCGCGGACTTTTCATCTAAAATTAAGTCCATATGTTTACCGTTTCTAAGTTCTATGCGTAATTTAGTCATAAAAAATCTCCTTTAAGCGTTTTTTTAATTTTATCACACAAAACAAGGGTTTTCAATACATAATTTAATTTTTTTATAACAAATTGATACAAAATAATACTTATACATATATTGATATATACATTTGCAAATATATTAAAATATGCATATATAATTAATAATTTAATTAAGCAAAATTTGACCATTGACAATACGGTAAATTTATATTATAATATAAAAAAGAAATAAAAAGGAGGGGCTTATGTTTTGCGTTTACTGTGGCGCTAAGTTGGACGACGACGCTTTGTTTTGCACTAGTTGCGGCAAAAAGGTTTTAGAAGACGGTCAAACTGTAAATTTTGAAGACGTTGATAAAATCCAACCCGATAGCGTTAATATAATACCGACAAATGAAAATACCAACCAACCTTTAAGTGATAACGACGTAATTAGTTTTACTAAAGACGATAAAACGTTAACTGAAACACATTTAAATAATACTACTGATGATATCGTTGCCCCTGCACCTTTACAAGAACCCACTATAAAAAAAGAAAAGAAAAAGCGTTCAGAGGAAGATAAAGCTAAAAGACGTAGACTATCTAGATATATAGTGGCGTTAGTGTTTTCCCTCGTACCTATATATTCTTTAGGATACACTATACCATGCTTTATAATAGGCTTAAAAACGAGAAAGAAGAGTAAAGCAATTTTTATAATATCGCTTATTGCTTTTATATTATCTTTACTGACAATAGTATCCTTCTTCGTTGCATTTATTCTTTCTTTAAGTGACCCAACAAATACGCCAGATATAGGTCCGTATTATAACTGGCCGTCGGAAATTTAAAGATTAATTTGATTAATTTTGTAATAAATATCCACCAGCCTAGCTGGTGGTTTTTCATTTTCGGGCAATTAGCCCTAAACTATTCTGGCTTACGCACAAGTGCGTATTTAAACGACCTGCCAGTCCTGCACCTTTTACTTGCTACCCGTAAACGGGTCTTTGG
>JAGANI010000044.1 GCA_017624285.1 Clostridia bacterium | reverse complement strand
CAACCCACAATATTATGAATTTTTAAAAGAACAGTTTACCTACTATCGCAATCTTGGTATAACCTACTACAAACTTGACTTTTTAGTTCACACCTTCCGACACGGAACATTTAAAAGCGATTACAAAATAGCCCTTTATCGCAAGGCAATACAAGTTATTAAGCAAGCGGTTGGCGATGCAACCTTAGTAGGCTGTGGTGGATACGTTTTACCACAAATAGGTATATTTCCGATAAATAGAATTACCTGTGATATTATTTGGGGTGCAAGCCCAGAATTTCCACCCCACTACCAAATAATACAAGACGTATCTAAAACAGTTTCTTATAGGTGGTTTTACAACGGCAAAGCGCAGATAAACGACCCCGACGGCGTTGTCGTTAGAGATTATGATGTTGGCGACGGCTTTAAAACGACCTTTAACGAAGCCAAACTTATTGCCACTATGATTGCAACGAGCGGTGGCTCGGTGCTACACAACGAAGAACTAAACAATATTTCAGAAGATAGAAAGCAGTTGTTTTTACGCCTTCTGCCATCACTAAAAGAAAGCGCTAAACCACTAGACTTCTTTGAAGAAGATGCGCCTACTACCGTTTATATAAATAGGTTAATGCGCAAAAAACCCTACGTGCTTGTCGGTTGTTTTAATTACGGCGAACGAAAAGAAATAACGATTGACACAAGACGTTTTGGGCTGGATAAGGCAATAGTAATTAGGGTGTGGGACAACCAGTTTTTAGGCTCTTTAACTGTTATTAATCAACCTATAGGCGAACATTGTGGCGAACTTTATCTGCTTATTCCAATACCTACTACCCCTAGTTTTTTATATAGTGACTTATGTGTAAGCGGTGGCAGAGAGCAATTTTATCTTAAACAAAGTGGTGCTAATTATACGCTAACTAGCAACAAAAAGGCGTATGAAAAATACCACAAATATTGTTTTATACCAAACGGTAATAACACTTTTGGCAAGATTGTAAAAACCATTAACGAAGGTTTTATAGTACAAGTAGATTAAATCTTAATTTAAAAAAATACGGGCGTAAAACTCTGTTAATCGAGTTATACGCCCACTTTTTGTTTTATTTTGATTTTTTATATAACACGATTTTGGGGTTTCGTATTACCCCTTTTTCATCTAAGGTAAAAAATGTTCCGCCCATAATCGGTCCGTTATCATCACTATTATATCTATCGTAAGCCGAACTTTTTTGCCCGTATTGTAGCCTTACGCCTTGATATATAACGCTTATGCTATTTTGATGTTCGTGCCCTACAAAAATTGAATCTACACCCAATTGTTTTATACCTTCCCACACTGCGTTATCTTGGTCCCAAGCCGATTTTAAGTGCGCACCTAAATAGCCAAAATTACCGTCGCTACCCACCAAACCAAGGTCGGTTGGAATTGTTAAACCCAATTGATCGTACGCCTGTTGAAAGACTGCTAGTTGTATATGAAACGCCATAGAAACGGGACAGTCGTATTTTTCTTTTACCCTTTTTATCCCCTTGCTGTACCACTCTATTTGGTCTGCCCCGAACCCTATTTGCGCCGTACTGTGCCCGTTGTTTAAGGTTTTTTCGCTTATACCGTAACAGCCGTTAGAATCTATCATATAAAACGCCCTTTTCACGACGCCATTTTGAACCACGGCAATATTATAGTTGCCGTTACCGGTTATTTGTCGCTGTTTAAATAGGCAATACTTACTTTTTAAAAATTGTTCGCATTGCCAATCTACACCCAATACGCACTCGTTATCGTGGTTGCCAAAAATTGGCGCCCAAGGGATTTTAAAACTATCTATAAACTGCACTACTTCTGTAAAAGCACTGCCGTTATCATCAAACTCGCCGTAAATAACGTCGCCCGTTATAATTATTAAATGCGGACAAGTTTGCTGTATAACTGCGGTTAAACAGTCTTTATAACACCAGTCTTTATTATCGGGCGACCACCTTATATACTCTTCTTCACACAGCCTATCTGTTCGGCGTCGTTGGTGTGAATCTATAACTTGAATATCTGTAAGCTGTAAAATTCTAGCCTGTTCGCCCTGCGGAATTTCAACCACAAAATCAAAATCGTTAATATTTACTTGCAAAGCAACTCCTTAAAACCTATTTTTTATATATTATAGATTTGTTTTTGACTAATTTATATTAAAGTTATAATAAAATAAAGCAATATTGTCAACCACTTTTATAAAAAAGTTTGCTTTTTTTATGCTTATATATAGTATATCCGCTTTACACAGTTTTTCTTTGTTTTTGTTTTTTTACGCCATTCTTAAACTATGCGTTAGAAGTTTGCATTTTAAATTCCATCAGTGTGTATTTGTTTCAAAAAGTAAACAAATGCACGTCTAAAAAATCTAATTAACGCTATTAACAGTGTAAGCCTGTGTTAACGGGTCGGAATTTCTAAAACTTGTATCGATAAACTGCAGTACAAATTACAGTTTATATTTCACGTCAAAATTTAGCCATAAAATGCAAGATTTTTAACCTTTTGACTGTATTAGTTGCGCTTGGCAAAATACAAATCGTCTCAATTTTTATAAAAAAGCCCTACAAAAGGACTTTATGTAAAAAATCGTAACCTAACGAGAACAAGGTGTTCAAATTAGGTTACGACTGTGAAGAGTAAACAATTTACACCCACATCTAATTTTAGAGGGTGAGTTGAACTCTCGTTTTAATCACGCCTATGGCGTGTATGTAATCCGCGAAGCGGTATGAAATCCATTCGGTAGAATTGTATGTAATCAAGCCGAAAGATAAATTACATACACAGCAAGCGGAGATGATATACCAAGTCTGCGACTTGGGTAAAAAAATACTGCAGAAATGTATCCTTTTCTGCAGTATTTTTTGGCGGAGAAGACGAGATT
>JAGANI010000043.1 GCA_017624285.1 Clostridia bacterium | reverse complement strand
TATTAAAAAAATAATAAAAATTAGCAAAAAATATTAAAAATAGTATTGAATTTAGCGTTTTTGTGTGTTAAAATATGAGTAATATATGTAAGGTAGGTAAATTTTATGCAAATAACAGACGTAAGAGCGCGTATCGTTAAAAGAGACGATAGCAAATTAAAGGCAGTAGCTTCTATCACTTTTGATAATTGTTTCGTTGTACACGATATTAAGGTTATCGAGGGTAATGAGGGCTATTTTGTTGCAATGCCATCTAGAAAGAGCAGTGAGGGGGAGCATAAAGATATCGCACATCCCATCAATACCGAAACTAGAGAAGCTATCATTAAAGTTGTTTTAGACGCGTTCTATGCGGAAAAGGATAAAGCGGAATAATTTTTGCTACTTAATTTTGTCTAACTAAATTTTTTACATAAGAAGGTGTATTATGAAAGCTAACGTTACAGTATTCGACCATCCATTAATCACTCATAAGATATCTATTATGAGAGACGTAAACACTCCTTCAAAGCAGTTCCGTGAACTTGTTGAAGAAGTCGCTATGCTTATGACTTACGAAGTTTTTCGTGATTTTCCGACTAAAGAAGTCGATATCCAAACTCCGTTAGCATTAGCAAAGTGTAAAGTTCTTGCGGAAGACGTTGCAGTCGTTCCAATTTTAAGAGCTGGGCTCGGCCTTGTAGAAGGCGTGCTCAATCTTTTTCCGACGGCAAAAGTTGGTCATATCGGTTTATGCCGTAATGAAGAAACTTTAGAACCTATGGAATATTATTGCAAGCTTCCTACCGATATTGCAGATAGACGCGTTGTTTTAGTTGACCCGATGCTTGCAACGGGTGGCTCGGCTATCGACGCTGTTAAAATGCTTAAAAAGAGAAATTGTAAAAATATCAGTTTTATGTGCATGATTGCTGCGCCTGAAGGCATTAAAGCGTTTACGGAAGCATATCCAGACGTTCCAGTTTATTGTGGCGCACTTGATGAAAAGTTAAACGATAAAGGTTATATCGTTCCTGGTCTCGGCGATGCGGGGGATAGAATTTTTGGCACTAAGTAAATTTAATAATACAAAAATTAAAGGCGCGTGTTTAGCGCCTTTTTTTATTTAAGATGGTACACTACTTTACTTTTTTATTAAAAAGTAAGTATGATTTTACTATGCGCTTGACGATTTTGTTAAGTTTATGTATAATAGATATATTAAAGTTATTTGGAGTGCTTTATGAGGATTGTTGTAAAAGTCGGTACTTCGACGTTGGCATATAATACGGGCAAACTTAACGTACGTCGTACGGAAGACTTGGTTAAAGTTTTAAGCGACTTAAAAAACAGTGGGCATGAGGTGATTTTGGTTACTTCAGGCGCAATCGGTATGGGTATAGGTAAGTTAGGTCTTAAAAACAAGCCTACAGATATCCCTACTAAGCAGGCTGCCGCTGCAGTTGGTCAATGTGAACTCATGTACGTTTACGATCGTATGTTTTCAGAGTATAATCACATCGTGTCGCAAATATTATTAACTGCGGACGACTTTAGCCACGACGACAGGCATACTAACTTTATTAATACAATGAACCGTCTTTTAGAACTTGACGTTTTACCTGTTATTAACGAAAACGACTCTGTAGTA
>JAGANI010000042.1 GCA_017624285.1 Clostridia bacterium | reverse complement strand
CGCGAGACAGTTCGGTCCCTATCTATCACGGGCGTAGGAAATTTGAGGAGAGCTGACCTTAGTACGAGAGGACCGGGTTGGACGTACCAATTGTGCATCTGTTGTTCTGCCAAGGGCATAGCAGGGTAGCGAAGTGCGGAGCAGATAAACGCTGAAAGCATCTAAGCGTGAAACTGACCTCAAGATAAGATATCCCATATCATAAGGTAGTAAGACCCCTTGAAGACGACGAGGTAGATAGGTCGGAGGTGTAAGTGCAGTAATGTATTGAGCTGACCGATACTAATAGGTCGAGGGCTTGATCTCTTAGGAAAGAGATTAAAGGAAGAATTGATATGGATCCTTGACGAAAGGAAGATTTAGCCAAGGCTAGATAAGATAAATTAATTGACAAGATGAGATAAAAGTGATATATTTTCTATGTAGTAGTGATTCTACGGGAAGAGAATAGATATACCCGTGTTTAGAGACACGATATATACCATTGCGGTGATAATGGCGGTGAGGATCCACCTGTACTCATACCGAACACAGAAGTTAAGCTCACTAGCGCCGAAAATACTATATTGGTGACGATATGGGAAGATAGGAAGTTGCCGCATCCAAAAGTATTAAGGGCTTTCTCGGGTAGAGGAAGCCTTTAGTATAATGCCTCTTAGCTCAGCAGGTAGAGCCCGCGGCTGTTAACCGCGTTGTCGTCAGTTCGAGTCTGACAGAGGCAGCCAAATAAAAAAGAGACACCTTTTATGGTATCTCTTTTTTATTACACCAACTCCGTCGGTGTAAACTGACAAATATTTGCTATTGCAAATATTGTCGTCTGTGCTATTGCTAGCGCAATAGGAACTACGCCCTGATAATATATACAAATTAAGGTTTGTTTTACTTGGGGACTACGGACGAGTCAACGAGAGGCAGCCAAAGCAATATAATCCGAACTCTAAACCAAGATGGCCGAGAAAGAAGAAACAAGCTTGATTATAGAGGATTTGATTATGAGAAAACTTATTAGCTGTGAATTTAACTTCGATACCGTATGTGTGGAGCTGAAGTTTTCAGATGGCTGTATGATTGCCATTGATACCATTGCCGTGGAGAATTAATTGCTGACAATATGTATCAGCGGTCAGAACTGGACTAATCCATTGACCTATCCAGCGTATTTTCTGCATACAATGGCTGCCCTGGGCAAATTTCATTTCACATCGAACGAAGTGAGATATTTCAAAATTGAGGAGTTTTTTATGAGCTTTGTTAGAAATGCTGACAAAATTCCTGCACATTTACCAAAGAGGCTTACTATTTCTTTTCCTATATGGGGGCTCTATGATACGGATGAGAGCGGAGCATACCACGACATTGATAAAATGATGAGAGAGCACGTGGAAAGGGGCTTTAACTGCATTCGTTTGGATGATGGTGCTGGACTGATCCATGATTGTGACGGAAAATTGCGCGGTAAGGTCGTTTTCGGTCAGATATTCGGTGAGCACGACAGGACTATGAGACAGTTTGGTGCAACAGGAGAACCTGGTCTTTGCGATATCCACGGACGGTTAATAGCATTCTTTGAGGCGGCAAAAAGGCATGGCATCTATGTTATTTTATCTTCTTGGTATTATCTTCACACCTGTTGGTTTTTAAAGGATCGTAAATTGAATAAGGAATTACACGACATTCCTCCGCTTGAAAGATTTCAGGCTTTTGCCGAGTATCTTCATTATATTTTGGTTGAGCTTGAAGATCGCGGACTTGACACGCAGATCGCGTTTGCGGAGATATTCAATGAGGCAGACGGCTTGCGTTTTGTTAACGGATATGGTGAAAATAATCTTTCGGATGCAGAAATTGCCGTTTTCAGAGAAAAGCATGAGGCGGCGATAGCGTGGCTTAAGGAAAGACATCCGCATATATTGTTTGCATTTGATTCCTGGAGTTATTATCCCGACGTAAGACAGGCGCCTACAAATCTTGAGGTTTTAAATTTTCATAATTATTTCTTGTGGAGAGTATATGACTATCTTGAGGCAGATGAGTCATTATTAGGAAGCACAAGAATTTCAAAGGAAGAAATTGAAGCGCTGGCCGATAGCGACAACATACCCGATTACGGTTGGTATAACAGGGTATATTTTTATGCCAATTTGGACTCGGAGAAGATACCTTTTGTCGAGGAAAAAATGATTTCTTATCTTAAGAAGCATATAGAGGACTTCAAAGGGAAGGTAAACCGTTCGGTTGCCGATCTTAAAGGAATTTTAGAAAAACACTTTCCAAATGTTCCCGTCGTGTGTGGGGAGGGAGTTACCTATAGTGGAGGCTATAAATTGCTCTGGGAGGAAAAATCCGAGGAATATTGGGAACTTGTCAAGGAGATGGTTATCCTGTACCGCGAGGCGGGGCTTTGGGGAACGGTGATCCGTACTTGTTCAGGACCTGAGGACCCGAGTTGGAACCTTTGTCCTCAAAAGCTTCTTGAAATGAATAAGATTTTTCTTGGAAACGATTGACTTTTTAGACTTAAGGGTGCTTCCCTTCGCTAATCTTCATTTTATAGAGTTTCATTTTTGTACTATGAGCCCAAACAAAAAGGACCATCAATAGATGGTCTTTTTTATTTTTACGCTAAAATCGGCTTTTACTGCAAAAATTAAGATCTATAAGAGCTTTTTTACGCTTTTATAGGTCTTTTTTAGTGCAATTTTTTAGAAAAATGCCACGATAGATTTTGTCCCATACACTTTAAGTCAATGTATGCAAAAACTCTTCCACACCTGGATTTGAACTTAAATTTCCCAAAAATCCTTGATTTTTTATTTTACATATGATATCATAGTACTATAATATTATGATATCATTATAAAATGGAGATTATGATATGAATAAGACAAAAACGCCAACGGTTGATAAGGTTACGTTTCCGTTACGTTTGCCACCAAAAATGTATAAGCAGATTAGGGAAAAGGTAAACGAAATTAAAGAAAATGAAAATTACGCTTATAGCATAAACGATTTTTTAACGGAAATTATCGAAAAAGGATTAAAGGAGAACAGTAATGAAACACGAAAAGAAATTTTATGATGCGTTAGAAAGAATTTTTGTGGGAGCGCCAATAGAAGGAGAAGGTGGGTACGTAAACCTACTTAAAATAAAAGAAAAATATTATAGACAAGTTGTTGATAGTCTTAAAACGGATATAAACAATGATGCAGTTATAAGTGAATCTTTTAAGGAAGATTTTTACAACTTGCTTTTTAACTTTTTTGAAAAATATTTTAGTGAATGTGGCTCTGTTTACTTTACTAAAACTGCTAACTGGCAAAAAGTTTATGAAAAGGTGTATTCAGATAATAAAGACGTAGTTTTATTCTGGAAAACGAACATGCTTTATTACGTAAAAAGCGATATTTTGTTTAGAAGTATCTATATAAAAGCGATGGATACGGAAGATAAGCAAAATTACGTGTTTTTCTTTGACGTTGGCGATTTGAAACAAAAGCAAAACAATGAAAAGAAGGAATTAGTTTTTGCATACAAAGAAACTAACGTTGGTAAAGTGGAAAACGTCCACGACGACACTACTGGCGATAAAACTTTTGTTCTAACGGTGGGTTATAGTGAACGTGGGAGAAAAACAGATATTGGCGCAATTAGCTTAAGCTCTGGTGTTAAAGGCGAAATTATAGAAAAAGCAATAAACACATTTAAGAAGCAAACAACGGTTGACTTCTTTATAAATAAAAACGCAAAGGCGTTTTTAGAAGAACAGTTAGATATTTTCTTGCATCAAATATTGCTTGAGGAGGATAGCGACTTTGACCAAGCAAGACTTACCCAACTTAAAGCAGTAAAAATTTACGCAAAGAAGTTGATATCGTTTATTGCGCAATTTGAAGATGAATTAGTAAAAATTTGGAACAAGCCTAAGTTTGTAAGAAACTCTAATTACGTCATTTCAATTGATAAACTTACTAATGATTTAATTGAAAAAATTAGAAATCATGCAAATTTATTAAGTCAAATTGAAGAATGGCAAAAATTAGCCTTAGTAGATGATAATTTTAGTTTCAGCGTTTTAGAACTAGCTAAACATCCTCATCTTCCTATTGATACAAAATATTTTAAGGATTTAGAATTAGAAATTTTGTCGTTGTTTGATAATTTGGATGATGCTTTAGATGGCTATTTGGTTCATAGTGAAAATTATCAAGCATTAAACAGTATAAAATATAAATTTAAACATCGAGTTGGGAATATTTATATTGACCCACCGTTTAATACTGGTAGTGATTTTGAATATATGGATGAATACCAAGATTCAACTTGGCTTAGTTTAATGAGTGATAGGTTAAATATGTCGAAAGATATGTTGACTACAAAAGGGTCGTTATACCTTCACTTAGACCACTTTGCAGAGCATAGGGGAAGAGAACTTCTTGATGATATTTTAGGTAAAAGCAATTTTATTAATAATATAGCTTGGTCTTATAGGTCTGGTGGAGCATCAGATTCTAAAACTATGCCTTATAAACACGATAGCATATTGTTTTATTCTAATAACAAAGACGAATTTGTTTTACACCCTATTACGGAAAGGTAATATTATGAAAAGAAATTTATGGGTGCAAAGAAAGATGAAAATGGAAGATATTACACAGATACTTTATTGAGAGATATATTTGAAGGAGAATTTTTAGACCCTATAACTAACATGAAATATAATGTTAGAAAGGTGTTAAATCTATCAGATGAATTCTTTTCTTTTAGTAATTCGCAAAAGCCAGAAGGTTTGTTGCATTTATTACAAAGTATAGTCCAAATACCATCAGGGAATTATTTTATGGACTTTTTTGCAGGAAGTGGTTCTTCTATCGCTGTTGCAAAAAAACTGGGGAATAAATTTATCGGTGTAGAACTAGGTGAGCATTTCAACACTTTCTATGTTTCTAAGATAAAATATAAAAATTCGCCAACGAACAAAGTGGATATTTATAAGGATTTTGATGTGCTGGAATTAAATGAGTCTGAAAAAGTTTTAGAGGCTGTTGTTAATAAAGTTGGCTTATTAGGAAGATTAAAAGAAATTGTTGCTAATAGTGGAAGACATGAGCCTTGTGGTATAAGTAATAATGTTGGATATTCTGGTGGCGGTTTCTTTAAGTATTATTCATTAGAACAATACGAAGACGTATTAGACAACGCTGTTTATACTGATATTGGCGATGTTTACGCTGAGGATGTATGTAGTCAATACGTTTTCTTTGCTGACGAAAAATTATCTAAGATTTTAGAAATAAAAGATAACGAAATTAACGTTGATTTAAGTAAATTGTATGATGACATAGATTTACCTGAAAGTATTTCTATGTTGTATGGTAAAGCAATGGAAAGAATTACTGCTGATAGCGTAAAATTAAAGGATATTTCTGAACCTATTAAATATAATGTTAACAATATGAGCAATGAAGAAAAGATTGCATTTGTTAAAATGTTAAAACCTTTTATTTGGTGGGGTAAAGAATAATGAAAGTAATAACATATCTTGAAGAAGCCATTGAAGATATCGGTTATGAATCTTTAGGCGAATGGCGCGTTCCTGATATAGCCAAATATAGTTTAACTAAAACCATGTTTGACTATCAACAGAAAGCAATTAAAAATGCAATAAAAGTTCTTAATACCTACTATACTAACAATCAAAATAAAAAGATATTATTTGATTTGTGTGTTACTGCTGGTATGCCGACACATACTTTTGACGAGCCCGAATTTGATGGCGCAAAAGAAAATCCTAAATACAATAGATTAATTGAAAGATTTGAGAAATCTACTTATCAAGGTCAAAACGTAATTAGCAGTCAAAACTTCTTTAATAGAATGTGTTTCTGGATGGCAACAGCAAGCGGTAAGACTTTGCTTATAATTAAGACGATAGAAATTCTTGATTATTTAAAAAGAAAAGGGCTTATTCCTAACAACGACTTTATGGTTTTATTGCCTAGCGAAAAAATTCAAAGTCAGTTTGTTGCTGCGGTGGATGAGTATAATTTAGGTAAAGATAGAAAAATCAAGTTGGCGTCTTTGAAAAAATACGAAGATGAAACTAATAGCTTTAATGCTGAAATTTTTAATGAGATTACGGTTTACGTTTATAGAAGCGATTTACTTTCTAATCAAGAAAAGACTAGAAAAGTTGATACTGTAACTTATGATAACGGCGGTAAGTGGTATATCTTTATGGACGAAGCACATAAAGGTGACAAAGAAGATTCGTTAAGACAAGATTACATTACGATTATGTCGAGAAATGGATTTTTGTTTAACTTTTCTGCTACTTTTACCGACCCTTTGGATTTTGCTACAACTTGTTACAACTTTAACTTAAATAAATTTATAAGAGCTAAATACGGTAAAAATATTTATTTAAGTGAAAGTAAGTATCAATTCAAGAAAAAATCAGACGATTTTTCTGAGCAGGACAAGCAATTACAAGTATTAAAGTCTTTAATAACGCTTACCTTAGTTAAGCAGTCTAAAAAAACTGGTTATTACCATAATCCTTTGATGGTTACTTTAGTAAACGAAGTTAATACACAAGATTCAGATACAGATTTATTTTTTGCTGAACTTGCTAAAATTGCAAAAGGAAGTATTGATGCCGATTTGTTTGAACAAGCAAAAAGTGAATTGTATGATGAATTTGTAAAAAATCAAAAGTTTCAATTTGGAGATGAGTCTCTAAAATTAGAAAACGACCAGATAAAAACGCCGTTGTTTAATATAACGGTTAGTGACATTTTAAGAGTGTCTTTTAATGCAAATAGTTTTGGTAAAATACAGGTTATAGAAGGAGAAAAGGGAAAAGAATTTGCCTTAAAACTTGCTACCGCAGAAAAACCGTTTGCTTTATTTAGAATTGGTGATGCATCTCAATATATTCGTGAAAAATTAAACGGGGATTATTTAATCGTTCAAGCTTATGATGAACGACACTATTTTGATGAATTAAACTCAAAAGATTCTCCTTTTACGATGCTTATTGGTAGCAGAATGTTCTATGAAGGGTGGGATAGCAATAGACCCAACGTGATGAATTTTATTAACATAGGTACGGGCGACGCTAAAAAGTTTGTTCTACAAAGTTTAGGGCGGGGCGTAAGAATTGAGCCTACTGCTAATAGACGTCAAAGGTTGCCGATAACAGATTCTAATAAAAATCAGTTGTTAGAAACATTGTTTGTGTTTGCAACTAACAGAAATGCCGTTCAAACAATTCTAGAAACAATGGATACTCAAAAATCAGATGAGAAAACTATTGAATTAAAGCCTGTTGATAGATTGTTTGATTTGCTAATGCCTTATTATAAAGAGAAGGATAAAGTTAACAATATTTCAAAATTTCATATTTCTCAAAGTGCTTATGATAAATTAGTAAAATATTGTGGTTCAATGAGTGATGAACTTATTTTGTTAAACACAGATATTGACAAAGAAGATATTATAAAGTTAAGAGAAGGTTTATCGGTTTCTACAAAACTATTTAAGATAGATGCAAAAATGAATTATCAAAATATTCCTGCACTTCTTAAAAGTATAGTTTCTCATTTAAGCATTAATGAAAAATATGTGGACGGCGTTAAAGAACTTGGATATGACGATATAATTCATTTTAAGCATATAAAAATAGCAAAAGAGAAATGGGATATCATAGGCAAAGATTTAACAAAGTTTATTGAATCCTCTGGTTCGGGTAGCGGTGAAGATGCGAAAGTATTAGTGCAATTATTTTCAGAAGGGAAGATAACGGCAGAAGAGTTGGCGTCAAGAATTCAAGCAATTAAACCAGAAACAGAAAAAGAAATAGGAGATTTAAAACTTTATAAAATTGCAAAATATTATTATACGCCGTTAATTTTATCACTTCACGACAAATTGGGCTATATTAAGCATATTATAGACGTTTCAAGTGAAGTGGATTTTATCGATAATTTGGTTAAATATATTGAAAAGAAGAACAATTCGTTTGAATACGATTGGATGTTCTCCAAGGTTGACCAAACGGTTGATAACAGTAACATAGCTATGCCTTACTATAGTATTAAAGATAATTCTTATCATCTGTTTTACCCAGACTTTATATTCTGGATGAAAAAAGATAACGAATACAAAATTGTATTCGTTGACCCAAAAGGAACTGAACATGCTTCTTATTTGTCAAAAGTTGATGGTTTTGAAAAATTGTTCTATACTAACGGGAAGCCAGCGGAGTTTAAATATAAGAATTATACAATAACTTTTGATTTGAAGTTAGCTCATGAAGATGAAGGTACTATTCCGCAAAAATATAAAGATTATTGGATAAGTACAGATGATTTTAGTTGGTTAACGTAATTTTATTTATAAGAAATAATATTTTTAGGGAACTAAAAAGTACTTTTTGTCTCACACACTATGCCTAAAAACGAGATTTATTCGTGCATATACAAATAAAAAAGACACTGGTTGGTGTCTTTTTTTGCGTAGTATTATATAATTGACTTGTATCAAAGATTGTCTTGTTGTTAGTTGTAGCTTTCACTAACAAAATTAAAGCGACGTGGTATAGTGGCGCATTATTTATAGGTACTTGACAAAATTTATATAAATAGTATAATTAAATATAGAGAAATTTAACGAGGATTTGTATGAATCAAGAACGAAGAAGCAAAATTGTAAAATTATTAAACGCGCAAGGCACGGTTAGTAATGACGAGCTTATTTCACGCTTTGGCATATCTATTGAAACGGTTAGGCGTGATTTAAGTTATCTTGAAAAACAGGGTGTTTTAGAGCGTGTTTACGGTGGTGCGGTAAAAAAGACTTTTTTACGTACCGAGCCTAGTTATAAAAACCGTGAAGATGAAAATGCTATCGAAAAACTTGCTATAGCCGAAGTTGCTGAAACTTTTATCGAGCCTAACGAAACCGTGTTTTTTGATTTAGGTACGACCGTTTTACGTTTGGCGCAAAACCTTTCGCCAGATAAGCAAATCACAGCTTTTACCAACGCTATAAGGACTGCCGTAGTTTTATCGGAGCGTGGCGCAAAAGTAGTTTTATCAGGTGGGGAAATCCGCCCGGGGGAACTTTCTTTATACGGTAGCTTGGCAAAGGAAAATATCAGCCACTTTAATTTTGATAAGGTTTTTGTAGGCGTTGCAGGTATCACTAAAGAAGGCTTAACCGACTTTATCATAGACGAAGCAAATATCCGTGCGGAAATCATTAAAAACGCCCGTCAAGTTATCGTTTTAGCAGATCACTCTAAATTTGGCGTTAGGGCAATGTGCAAAGTTTGCTCGGTAAAAGACGTGGACGTGATTATCACGGACGAAAAAACCCCTAAACAAGCGATAAAAGAACTTAAAGACTTAGGTGTAAAAGTAATAGTAGCAAAAAAATAATTAAAGCAACCCATCTTGGGTTGTTTTTTTGTTTTAATTAAAAATTGTTGATAATATCTTGAATACTTCTTGACAACATTGTATTTTTTGGTATAATTAAATATAGACGATATAAGTCGTTAATAACCATTAGGAGTTTTTTATGAAAACAGACGTAGTTATCATAGGCGCAGGCGCTGTTGGTTGCGCAGTTGCTAGAGAACTTAGCAAGTATCAGGTAAACGTAATAGTAGTCGATAAAAACGAGGATATCGGTGGCGACGCATCAAAATCTAATAGTGCAATTATACATACTGGGTACGACGCTACCCCAGGTACGTTAGAATCTCAATTAGTAGTTTCTGCAAATCCTATGTATGACGAACTTTGCAAATCTTTAGACGTTCCGTTTAAGAGGGTGGGCGCAATTTTACCCGCTTTTACTGACGAGCAGTTTAATAAACTACCCGAAATTAAAGCAAAAGCTTTCAAAAATCACGTTTACGACGTAGAGTATAAAACTGGTGCAGAACTACTTAAAATGGAGCCAAACCTTAACCCGGAAGTCAAGGGTGGGTTATATATCCCGAGGGAAAGCATTATAGACCCCTTTATTTTAGTACAAGCGCTTGCTGAAAACGCTTACGCTAACGGTGTTCAGTTTTTATTAAACGCAAAAGTTACCGATATTAAAACTAAAGACGGCAAAATTAAAAGTGTTGTTACCGAGAGGGGTGAAATCGAAACTACTTACGTTATAAACTGCGCTGCGCTTTATTGCGACGAGATTGCTAAAATGGTTGGTAAAGACGAGTATAAAGTTGTCGCTAGGAAAGGTCAGTTTTATATCTTAGATAAAAATACTTCTTGTAAGGTAGAGCGCATCGTGCTACCGATACCCACTAAGATTACTAAAGGTAAACTTATGTGCCCTACCATCCACGGCAATATGCTTGTTGGGCCTACTGCTGAAGATCAAGAGTCAAAGGTGGATAAATCTACTACGGCAGACGGGTTGGATAGCATCGCAAAAGACGTTAAAAACCTAGTTCCTAACGTAAACTTGCGCGATACTATTACACAGTATTGTGGTTTAAGACCTAACCGTAATCCTGAAGGCTTGCACTTTGATATGTACGACGATTTATTCGGTTACGTAAACTTATCAGGCGTGTGTTCAACGGGGTTAACTTTATCCGTTGCTATGGGTAAGTACGTGGTACAACAATTATTATTTAGTGGTGCAAACTTTATATTAAAAGAAAACTTTATTTCTACGCGCAAAGGTATTGTAAAATTCTCCGAGCAATCTTTAAGCGTTCAAGAAGAACTCATCAAGCAAAACCCATTATACGGCAATATAATTTGCCGTTGCGAAACCATCACCGAGGCTGAAATTTTAGATGCTATTCACCGTCCGTTAGGTGCAAAAAGCGTCGATGCTATTAAACGCAGGGTGCGTGCTGGTATGGGGCGTTGCCAAGGCGGTTTTTGTGGCCCTAAGGTTATTGAAATTCTCGCAAGGGAGTTAAATATCAAGCCCGAAGAGGTCAATAAAAACAACCTAGGCTCACATATGGTAACGGGTAGGACTCGTTAATAAAAGTTTTAAGGAGAAGTTTATGTATAATATAAATTGTGATGTCGCTATCGTAGGCGGTGGGCCTGCTGGTTTGGCGGCGGCTGTTTCAGCAAAACAAGAAGGCGCAAACAAAGTGCTTATTATCGAGCGTGATAACGCGCTCGGCGGTATTTTACAACAATGTATTCACCCGGGCTTTGGCTTAACAAGATTTAACGAAGAACTCACCGGTCCAGAGTATTACGGTAGATTTGTCGACAAAGCTAACGAAGTTGGCGTGGATTATTTGCTTAACTCTATGGTACTTCAAGTCAATGGTGAAGATAAAACTATAATCTGCGCTAATTCGGAGTACGGCTTAACGTTAGTCAATGCAAAAAGCATAATTTTAGCGATGGGTTGTAGGGAAAGGACTAGGGCAAATATAGTAATTCCCGGCACCCGTCCCGCAGGCTTATACACAGCAGGTTCTGCGCAAAGGTTAATTAACCGCCAAAATATTATGGTCGGTAAAAAGGTTGTAATTTTAGGTTCAGGCGATATCGGTATGATTATGGCACGCCGTATGTCTTTAGAAGGCGCTAAGGTTGTAATGGTGGTTGAACTTATGGATTACCTTGCAGGGTTAACTAGAAATCGCGTTCAATGCTTAGATGACTTTGGTATCCCGCTTAAATTAGCGCATACCATTACTAGGATTGAAGGCAATACACGTGTAACAGGCGTATACGTTGCGCCCGTAGATGAAAACAAAAAGCCTATTTTAAGTCAGGAAGAATTTGTTGAGTGCGATACTGTGTTATTCTCGGTAGGTCTTATTCCTGAAAACGAGTTATCTTCAAAAGCAGGTGTTTTAATAAATAAGGTTACAAACGGTCCAAGTGTCGATCAGTATATGCAAACTTCTATTTCGGGCGTATTTGCATGTGGTAACGTCGTACACGTTAATGATTTAGTTGATAACGTAAGTGCTGAAAGCGAGCAAGCCGGTAAGTATGCTGCGCGTTACGCCATGGGCAATTTTCCCAAAACAACAGGGGACGTATGCTGTCAAACTGGTAAAAACGTCCGTTATCTTTGCCCACATAAACTTGCATTATCTAATGAATACGATAAGGTTACGCTTTATTTTAGGGTGTTATCCCCAAAACAAAACGTTACTTTGACCGTTAGGTGTGGCGATAATATTATTGCAAAAAAGAAAGAGTTGCGCGTTAGCCCTGGCGAAATGAATAGTATTAAGGTAGATACTTCGCTAATAACCGACGATAGTATTACCGTAGACGTTATAGAGGGGGATTAATTTATGGAAAAGTTAATTATTTGTACCGTTTGCCCACGTGGTTGTCGAATTACGGTTTCGGGTGATAACGGCGTTGTCAACTCTGTTGAAGGCTATGGTTGTATACGTGGCAAAACGTATGCTTCTAACGAGTTTATAAGCCCCGTCCGTATACTTACCACTACCGTTAAGGTTGAAGGCCTTGATAACGAACTTTTACCCGTGCGCTCAGCAAAGCCTTTACCTAAAGATAAAATATTTGATTGTATTGACGTTATTAAAGGTGTAACCGTAAAAGCACCTATAAATAGGTACGACGTTATCGTAAAAGATATTTGTGGTACTGGCATAGATATGGTTGCAACTAAAAACATTTAATTGAGGAAAGCTTAAATGGATAAAAAGCGTATTTTAGTATGTAGATTTCACCACGAAAGCAACGATTTTAATCCTGTTTTAACAACGCTGGATGATTTTTATTCAGCAGGTGTATACTTTGGTGAAGAAGTCCTTAAAGGCGATAGCCGTGGTGCAACCATAAATGGTTTGGTGGATTCTTTAATGCGCGATGACGTTGATTTAAAAGGTGGCGTATACTTAAACAGTCCGTCAAGTGGTGGTCCTATTGATAACGCTGTTTACGAGTTTTTTATCAACAAAACGATAGACGTTATCAAAAATTTAGGTCAAATAGATGGTATCGCGTTATCTTTACACGGCGCTACGACTTCTAATAAATCCCAAGACGTTTGTGGGGATATTTTAGATGTTATTAGGCGTGAGGTGGGGGATAAGGTTATAATTTCAGCATCATTTGATTTACACGCTAATATAACTAGCAAAATTTTGTCTAACGCAGATATTATTTGTGGTTATCAAGATTACCCCCATTTAGATTTATACCAAACAGGTTTTAGGGCTGGTAGTTTGCTTATGGATAAGTTAAACGGTAAAAACTTAAAAACCGTTTGCGCGTCCGTTCCTATTATTGCACCAGCGCATGCATATACGACCTTTAATGGTGAATTATTAAAAGTTAAAGAATACGCCCTTGATTTAGTTAAGCAAGGCAAAATTTTAGATTATACGCTCTTTCAGGCGCAACCGTGGTTAGACGTTAAAGAGTTTGCTGCTACTGCCGTTGTCGTTGCCGAAGACGAAACCGTTGCAAAGCAAGTCGCTGACCATTTAATTAATATAGAGTTTAATATACGATCTTTTTTACAAGGCGACGCACTTTATAGCGTAGATGAAGTAATAACAAAGGCGTTAAACAATAAAAGTGGCAAGCCAATAATTTTAGTAGATTCAGCCGACTCCCCAAACGCAGGTGCGTGTGGCGATAGCGCTTTTACGTTAGAAAAGCTTTTACCTTTTAAAGATAAACTTACTTCGGCAGTTGCTATTACCGACGTCCCCGCTGTAGAAAAAGCTTTTAATTTAGGCGTTGGCGCTATTTCGGATTTTAGCCTTGGCGCTACCATTTGTAATAAAATTTCCCACCCCGTTACCGTGCATGACGCTAAAATTATCGGTTTATACGACGGTAAATTTATCTTACACGGCCCACAAGAACGTGGTCAGGTAGAAGATATCGGTAAAACGGCAATACTAAAGGTAGGCAAGATATTTATACATTTGGCTTCTTATGGCGGGAAAGCTGATCTGGCGTTTTATAGTAGCTTTGGCATAGACCCACTTAATTGCGACTTAGTTTGCGTTAAGGCTTGCACGTCTTTCCGTGCCGGGTACGAGCCTATCGCGCAAGAAATTTGCAATACTTCAACCATTGGTTCAGCCGGAGTGGTTTTAACTGATTTGCCATATAAAAATAGACCCGTCCCAATGTATCCGTTTGAAGAAGTTTCTTTACTAGACGTAAAAAAGGCAAGACGTTTTAGATAATATTTGATTTTAAGGCACTTTTAAAGTGCCTTTTTATTTTTATTTAATATATTTTTAATTTTGCATTGAAAAGTATTTTTTATATGATATAATAACAAAAAAGTAAGGTAAAGGTGTATTATGGAGCATAAAATAGGTAGTATATCTTTTAAATCTGTCGATAAAGAGTGGGACGTTTATTTTGATATGGCGCTTACTATGTTAAATACTATTAGGCGTAATAATAAACTCGGCAAAAAGACGGTTATGATAGTTCCCGTTGGCCCTACCGACCAATATCCTATCTTGGCAAGGCTTGTAAACGAGTTGGGCGTTTCGCTTAAAAACGTTTGGTTTTTTAATATGGATGAATATATGCTTTCTCCTACCGAAATGATTTCATCTACAGATAAACTCAGTTTTGCTAAGCGTATGCAGGATGAATTTTATTCTAAAGTTGATCCTGATTTAATTATGCCTATTTCTCAAAGGGTTTTTCCAACCGTTTTTAAAGAAGCCGAGTACGACGCCTTGATAGAGTCGCTTGGCGGGGTAGATTTATGCCTTGGTGGTTTGGGTATAAACGGTCATATTGCTTTTAACGAGCCACCTGAAGACGGGCAGGATATCCCTGCTAAGGATTTTGCTCTTTTGCCGACGCGGGTTCTTCCCATTTCGCGAGAGACTAAAACGATAAATGCCTATGGCTATCAACGTGGCGATTTACGTGGTATGCCAGAGTGGTGTATAACCGTTGGGATGAAGCAAATTTTAGCATCTAAACAAATCTATATAGCGCTAAATAGACCGTGGCAACACGGTATAGTAAAGCGTGCGTTATTTACCGAGCCTACTTCAAAAATCCCCGCAAGTTTATTGCAGTGGCATAATTCGGTTACGATTTGCGCGTATAAAGACGTGGCAGAAGGCTTATTTAATTAATAATTATTTCTTTAACTTTAAGGAAGGTGTAAAAATGGATTCTTATATTATGGTCGATAAAAATATGCTTGTAAACAGCACTATCGGAGATGCTGAAGTCGTTTGGAACGATATTAATTTAGCGCCTTTTAAACTTTATGGTTTTGATGAAACCGAACTTAAAAAAGGCAATTATTATCGTATGCCTGAGGACGTCGCTACCGCTACTAGTGAAGGCGTTAAATTGTTAAGCAGGGAAAGCGTTGGTGGTAGGGTAAGGTTTTCAACCGATTCACCCTATATCGCTATACGCGCTAAATTTAGGGTTGTAGGTAAGTCGTCGCACTTAACGCTTATTTCTTCAGCAGGCTTTGATATTTACGAAGACGGCGAGTACGGCTCTAGGTTAGTAAAAGAGTTTCGTATGCCTTTCGATATGGTCGATAGTTACGAGCAAATCGTATACTTTAAAGGGGATATAATGCGTACGTATACCATAAACTTCCCCGTCCACTCGGTTGTAGATTCAATTCAAATCGGATTAAAACCAAATTCAAAATTAGGCGAGCCTGCGCCTTATAAAGATATAGCCCCCATCATTTTTTACGGTTCATCAATCGTACATGGTACGGGCGCATGTAGACCCGGCACTACTTACCCTGCGATAATTTCTAGAGAACTTAATATCGATTATAAAAATATAGGTTTTTCTGGTCAAGCCCGTGGTGAACAGGTTATGGCGGAGTGGCTTTCTAAACAGGATATGAGCGTCTTTGTTTACGATTACGACCACAATTGTTATACTGTGGAAGATTTACAAAACACCCATTATAGTTTTTATAAAACCTTCCGTAAAAACAATAAAGACGTGCCTATCATTATGATTACCCGTCCTGATTATTGGACGTCTTACGGCAATTTTGACGTCGTAAATAAATTACGCGATATCATCTTAAAGTCTTATTTGACCGCGCGTGAAGAAGGCGACAACAACGTTTATTTAATAGACGGTACTTCCTTTAACGTAGCGCCACACCAGTATGATTTTAGCTTGGATGCTTGCCATCCAAACGATGCTGGTTATATACGTATGGCGGATACTATAACGACGGTTATAAAATTCGTTTTACAAAAGTAAAAGTTAAAATGATATATAACGTATACCGTCGTTTTGCATGTTATACTTATAAATAACGTCATAAGAGGTCTAAATGAATATTCAATCACTTAACGGTTTATGGGATTACCGTGTGTCTAACGGAAAAACTAAAAAGATTAAAGTGCCGTTTTCTACCTTAGCGGTGGGTTGTTTTACCGTAGAAAAAACTTTTAACTTATCCTATAATTATAATAAGGTTTTTATAAAATTTGATAGGATTACGTATTCTGCTAAAGTAACTTTAAATGATAAGTTTTTAGGGGAACTAGGCCCGTATTCCGAGTACGAGTTTGATATTAGCGATATTGCGCTTAAAAAGGGCAATAAATTAAAAGTTGAAGTTTTAGATTTAACCCCAGAATTTGGCCCAAGCGAAGGTTGGGAAAATTACGGTGGCATTATTAGCAACGTTTCTATTTTATATAGGGATGGTACGTATATAGACGACGTATACTTCCACACAAAACTAAAAAATAACTATTTGGATGCCGATTACGTTTTAGATTTTACCCATTGTGGGGAGGTAAAAGGTACTTTTAAAGTTGCGCTTTTATTTAACGGTAAAATTGTCGATAGTTTTACCGTTCCAGTAGGCACTTTATCGGTTACTAGGGAAGTTTTAGGCGTAAATCTTTGGTCGCCCGATCATCCTAATTTATATCTTTTAAGGGTGGATCTTATTTACGACGGTAAAGTTTTAGATACGTTTATCGACGAAGTCGGTTTTCGCGAGTTTTCTTGCAATCGTCATCGCTTTTTATTAAACGGTAAAGAGGTCTTTTTACAAGGCGTTTGCCGTCACGAGATGATTGGTGATTACGGCCATACCGTACCTATAAAACTAGTTAAAAAAGACCTTTTGCGCATTAAAAAAGAGGGATGCAACTATATTAGGTTAGTGCATTACCCGCACGATAAATCAGTGCTTAAACTTTGTGATCGCATTGGGCTTATGACTAGTGAAGAACCCGGTCTATGGTGGTCGGATACTTCAAATAAATCTATACACGACGGTAGTATCGAGGTATTAAAGCGCACTATCAAGAGAGATAGAAATCATCCGTCGATAGTATTTTGGCTATGCTTTAACGAGTGTCTTTTTACCGAAAGTTTTTTAGTTGATTCTGCTAAAGTTTGTAAACAATTAGACCCGTATAGGCTTGTTTCTGGCGCAAACTGTATGAGCGACGAGGATACTTTAAAATATTATAATCTTTGCGGGTTTGATTTTTACACTATGCATCCGTATTCAGCTGGGTACGAACGTGCTGAAAATTCTGCTCGTATTTTACACGATAAACCTTTGATGTTTACCGAGTGGGGTGGCTTTTTCGTGTACGATAATCCCCATTTAATTAAAGATTTTATAGATAAATTTATTTTTCTGTATAACCAAAACTCTGACGAAGGCGCTTTAGCTGGCGCTTGCTTTTGGTATTGGAGGGAAGTTAACGATTTCGGCCGTGG
Organism: Clostridia bacterium; assembly: GCA_017624285.1. GTDB lineage: Bacteria > Bacillota > Clostridia > Christensenellales > Borkfalkiaceae > UBA11475. Next base: position 69,626 of record JAGANI010000042.1, on the reverse strand, counting down.
CGAGCCCGCTTGTATTGACGGTACGCTTAAAGAAGCTCTTGTCGATAAAAATGGTAAAAAGACGTTAATTTACGACGCTTATTTTAACGCTTATAAGGCGGTAAAAAAGTCTTATGACGATTTATTTAGCTATAAACTTATAGATAAAAAACCCATACCTAAAAAGCAGTTTATTTGTAACGCAAAAACGGATATAGATAGGTTAATAAAAACTGCGGCCATGCCCGATATCAAAAAATTACATTATTCACGCTATCGTAAAATAGTAAAAGGTCCTGTATTACGCACCCCGTTAACGGGGTTAAGTAGCGTACCGTACGCTTTATACGATGGGGATGAACTTTTGTTTAACGGTGGTTTTACAACGGATAAACTTACGCTTATTGGCGCAACGTCTATCTTAAAGGGATATCCGTATTTAGGGGCTTTAGGCGAAGTCGGTGCTAATATTAACGTTTATTATAAAGACGGCGACGTCTTTAATTACCCATTAAAAAATGGTGAGGATTTTACTTCCGCGTTTACGCATATAGCATCGTCGCGTGTAAATCCAGTAGCTAAAAACGCAACTAAGTTTTTAGAGTTTTCTTACGATAAAAATTTTGAAAACTATTTAATTAATCGATTAGTAGTTAAGTTGCCTTATAAAAAAGAAGTATCTAAAATCACCATTACGTCGCAAAAAAACGGATACGTATTGCTTTTTTACGGCATTTTTGCTAACTAAAACCAAAAGCAAGGGGATAATATGAAGGATTTTTGGAAAAACCTTACCGTAAAAGAAGTTTTGCTTGCAATCTTTGTTGCGCCGTCAACAGGTAAGTCCCTGCACGAAAATAGACCGTCGCACGGGCTTATATTAAACGACGCTTTTGCTCAAAAAACTTATTACTTTTTAGACGGTACTGTATTAAATACCTATCCTAACGAAGTGTATTATCTGCCAAAAGGTTCAACTTATAAAGTTGGGGCTTTAGATAAGGGTGGATGTTACGCCATTAACTTTGACGCAGATATTATTTATCCACCATTTAAAATGCGCGTTAGGGATATCGACGGGATTTTGCGTTCCTTTAGTGTGGCTGAAAAATCTTGGCGCTTAAATAAAGATAACGTTCAACTTGTAGCAAAAAAAGCAATTTACGATATCGTGCTAAGGCTTTTTAACGAGATTGACGTTAAATACGTGCCAAATTCTAAATTTTCGCTATTAAATCCTGCCTTAGATATTTTAGAAGATCGTTTTAACCAAAACGATTTAACCGTTGCTTATCTATCGGACGTTTGTGGTGTTAGCGAAGCGTATTTTAGACGCTTGTTTAACGAAAAGTTTGGTATAAGCCCAAGAGAGTATATAATTAAAAAGCGCATTGACTACGCTAAAACGTTGCTATCTTCCGGGCAGTTTGCCGTAAGCGAAGTCGCTTCAATTTGTGGTTATAAAGAGCCTTGCCACTTTTCAAGAGAATTCGTTAAAAGGGTAGGCGTGCCGCCAAAATATTTTATTTAAAAAAGCCCACCTTCATAAAGGCGTTCCTGTTAGGGAATTTTAATAAACAACAAAAGTGTAGCCCACTATACTTCGCAGGAAGCGAAATATAGTGGGCTTTTCTTGTCCACAAAGATTGCGTTGAATAAGTGATATTTTTAGCCTTTCGGCTAAAAGTGATATGCAAAACAAGTTTTGCGTGATATTTTGTCAAAGCCAAAATGATATTAAATAAATCCTTAACCTTGCGTAGCAAGATATCACTGCGTTAGCAATATCACTTGCCGATAGGCAAATCTCACAAATCCGTTTACGGATTTATTTAGTTGCCGAATCCCTTACAGGGACTCGGCTAGGTGGGTTGTTTTTATTTAATAGCTTTAAATAATAATTGTAAAAAGCATTGTTTTATGCTATAATAAAATAACTAAAAATTTTGGAGCGATTATGTTATTTAAGATAACAAACGGTGCTGTTTCATTTGGGGCGGATACCGTTTTAGAGCGTATTGATTTTGAAATTAAGGATAGGGAAAAGATCGCAATCGTCGGGCGTAACGGTTCAGGCAAAACTACCCTTTTAAAATGCGTTACCGGCGACGTTACTTTAGAAGAAGGCACGGGGGAAACTGGCTTTACCGTAACCAAAACGGGCGCACCCGTTATAGGGTATTTGAAGCAAATAGCCTTCTCCGATGAGGATGAAACCTTACTTAACGAAGTCTTAAAAGTATTTAAAAATATAACAGATATTGAGTCTAAGCTTGCCGTATTACTTAAAGAAATTGAGCTTAATCCAACGGAAGAAAAGGTTAAAGAATATTCACTTTTAAACGATAGATACGATTTTTTAGGGGGTTATACTTACAAAAAAGAGTATTCCGTTATGATAAAAAAGTTCGGTTTTACCGAAGAAGACAAGCATAAAAAGTTAAGGGAGTTTTCAGGTGGTCAAAGGACTAAGATAGCCTTTATAAAGTTACTTTTATCACACCCAGACGTTTTACTTTTAGACGAACCTACAAACCATTTAGACATCACTGCTGTAAAGTGGCTAGAAGGCTACTTAAAAAGTTACAAATCAGCCGTCGTAACCGTTTCACACGATAGGATGTTTGTTGATAGGACTGTTGATAAGGTTTACGAAATCGAGTATGGCGAAACCAAGTGTTATCACGGTAATTATACTTCGTTCGAACGTCAAAAAAAGGAAAATTACCAAAAGCAATTAAAAGACCACGAGTATCAGGCGGAAGAAATCAAACGTCTTACTAGGTTAATAGAGCGTTTTAGATACAAAGCCACCAAGGCTAAAATGGTGCAGTCTAAAATAAAGCTATTAGATCGTATGAAGATTATCGATAAACCCGATAGGTACGATTTAAAGTCCTTTCATGCAAATTTTCAACCAAAGTTAGAAAGCGTTAAAAACGTGCTTACCGTTAAAGATTTGGTTATCGGTTACGATAAACCCTTAGGTACGGTTAATCTAGAACTTTTCAAAGGTCAAAAATTAGGCGTAATAGGGGATAACGGGGTCGGTAAATCGACGTTTTTAAAGACTATTTGCTCAAAAATTTTACCTTTATCTGGTTCGTTTACGTACGGGCTTAATACGGAAGTTGGCTACTTTGACCAAAAAATGGCGGAGTACGTCAGCGACAAATCCGTCTATGACGATTTTTACGACGATTTTCCACACTTAACCGAAACCGAAGTGCGCTCGTCTTTAGGGGCATTTTTGTTTACAGGAGACGATGTTTTTAAAAAGGTAAGCGATTTGTCTGGTGGTGAACGTGTCCGTCTAGCCCTGTGCAAGATATTTAAGCGTAAACCCAACGTTTTAATTTTGGACGAGCCTACTAACCATATGGATATCGTCGGTAAAGAAACGCTTGAAAATATGCTTTTAGGTTATAAAGGTACGGTGATTTTTGTTTCACACGATAGATACTTTGTAAACAAGGTTGCTGATAAAATTTTAGCGTTTGAAGGTGATGGCGCTAAGTTTTATCCCATTAATTATAGTGAGTACGAGGAGATTTTAGATAAGCGCATTTTAGAAGAAGACGCTAAGTTAAACCAACAAAAAAACACCGTTACCCCAGTAACGGGTGCTAAAAAAACATTTTCTACACCACTTAAAGATAGAAGTAAAAAGCAAAAACGTGTTGAAAAAATTTCAAAAGAACTAGAGATTTTGGAAGCAGAGGTTGCTTCTATAAACGCTTTATTAGAGTCTCCAAAAGTTTACTCTGACTACGTAAAAGTAACCGAGCTTAACGATAGATTAATTGTTTTAACTAAAAATATTGACGATTTATCTACTGAGTGGCTTACTTTAAGTGAAGAATTAGATATTTTATAACGTCAACCCCGTTTGTTCTTAAACGGGGTTTTTACTTTTAAAAGCGTTTAATTAGCACTAAAATTTAACAAAACATAGTTTTGGTAAATAAAAATTTACGCTTAGTATTGACAAGTTTAAGTTTTGGTTTTATAATTTTTATGATATGTGCACAAGACACATATCATAAACTCGTACAAAATATATTTATTATTATCTACGGGTAAAGAATTTTAGAGGTGTTTTATATGAAGATTATGACTTACAACATTTGCCATTGTGCTCACTTTGTACATAAGGGTATGGATTATCCTGCTTTTGCCGACGTGATAAAAAAATATTCACCAAATATTATTGGATTAAATGAAGTTCGTAATAAGGGTGAAGAGGAGCATTTTGATAACCAACCCCAAATTTTATCCGACCTTACTGGGATACAAAACCATCTTTTTGCCGAAGCCATCAAGTTTAGAGGCAACAACCCTTACGGCAACGGTATGCTTAGCACGGAAGATATTTTATCACATCAAGTTATAATGATACCTGATCCTGAAGTTAAAAAATACGACGGTTATTACGAAACTAGATGTATTTTAAAAGTAAAATTCAAAAACGGACTAACCGTTTTAATTTCACACTTCGGCTTAAACCCAGACGAGCATGAACTTGCCGTTAAAACCGTGCTTGATAATTTAGAAGATAGTAAGTGTATTTTGATGGGTGATTTTAACATGACTCCAGACAACCCACTTATCAAAAAGCTTGGCGATAGATTAGTTGATACCGCTAAGTATTTTACTACTCCAAAATTTTCTTTCCCATCGACTGGTCCTGAAATTAAAATAGATTATATTTACGTTACTAAAGATATCAAAGTTAAAAGTGCTGATATCGTACCCGATATTTGTTCAGACCATAACGCTTACGTTGTAGAAATTGATTTTTAAGGTGGGTTATGGCAATCAGAAGGGTTTTGGAAAAAGATTTGGATAAGGTTTTAGATTTACTTAGTCAAGTGGCGTTAGTTCATCATCAAGCCAGACCCGATATCTTTAAAAAAGGCATTAAATATACGCGAGAGGATTTATTAAAAATTTTTGCCGATAGTGGCAAGCCGATTTTTGTTTCTACTGACGAAAACGACACCGTTACAGGTTACGCTTTTTGCGTTATCATAAAGCATTATAACGACGTATTGTTTGCCGATTCAACCACACTTTATATAGACGATCTTTGCGTAGATAAGTCTATGCGCGGTAAAGGCATTGGCAAGGCGCTATATTACTTTGTTAAGGATTACGCTAAAAATATTGGCTGTAACGCCGTAACCTTAAACGTTTGGTACGATAACGTAAACGCCCTTAATTTTTACAAAAGTTTAGGGCTTAAAATCCGTAAAATCGGTATGGAAGAATTGCTATAATTTTTATTAATTTAGGAGTTTATTATGAAGGTTTTACTTGTAAATGGCAGTCCCAAAAAAGAAGGCTGTACTTATACTGCGTTAAAAGAAGTTTCTAACGCATTAAATAACGAAGGCATTGAAACCGAAATTTTTTGGATAGGCAATAAGCCCATATCCGGTTGCAGGGGGTGTGGCGCTTGTCGCAACTTAAAAAAGTGTGTTATAGACGACGTCGTTAACGAGTTTAACGCTAAGGCTAGCACGGCAGATGGTTTTATATTTGGTTCGCCCGTGCATTATGCTTCCGCAAGCGGGAGTATAACTAGTTTTTTAGATAGGGTGTTTTATTCCGGCAAAAGCAATTTTGTGTTAAAGCTAGGTGCAGTTATAGTTTCGGCAAGGCGCGCAGGCACGACTGCGGCGCTCGACCAGTTAACTAAATACTTAACCATATCGCAAATGCCAGTTGTTTCTTCAAAATATTGGAACATGGTGCATGGCAACACACCTGACGACGTTTTACGTGATGAAGAAGGCTTGCAAACTATGCGTGTGCTTGGCAACAATATGGCGTATTTACTTAAATGTATTAAGGTCGGGCAAGATGCAGGCGTAACTATACCTAAAGCGGAAACGCCTATCGCTACAAACTTTATAAGGAATTAGTTTTATATGAAAACCGAAGTTAGATATTTTACAAAATCAGGCAATACAAAATTAGTAGCAGACGCTATCGCTACCGAAGTCGGTAAAATTGCCTTGCCCGTTAGCGAGCCGTTAACCGAATACGTTGATATTTTATTTTTGGGCAGTTCGATGTATAAGTTCACCATAGATAAAGCCGTTACGGATTTTATTAAAGAAAATGCTCAAAACATAGGCACGTTGGTTAATTTTTCGACCTCGGCATCGGGTAAGTCTACCTTAAAAAAGATTAAAAAGGTGGCTAATCTTTATGGCGTTAACGTGCTTAGTGAAGAGTTTTATTGTTTCGGGCATTTTTGGATTTTCCATAAAAACCGACCCGATCAGCAAGATTTAAATAATGCTAAAATTTTTGCAATAGAAGTTATGCGTAACGTTTAGGAGGGGGGATGAAAAATTTTATTTATGATATTTGCACCAAAGTATATTTTGGTAGCGATGGCTTAGATTGTTTAGGTAAAGAAGTTAAGCGCTTTGGTAAAAAGGTTTTATTATGCTACGGTGGTGGCTCGATTATAAAAAACGGGTTATATGATAAAATCGTTGCTATATTAAATAGCAGTGGGTTAGAAGTATTTACTTTATCCGGTATAGAGCCAAACCCACGTATAAATTCCGTTAGGGAAGGCGTAAAAATTTGCAAAACTAACGGGATAGACGTTTTGCTTGCTGTTGGCGGGGGTTCGACCATAGATGCAACTAAGTGGATTGCTGCGGGCGCTTTGGTTGAACACGACGCTTGGGATTTTTTCTCTAAATGGTCGCCTTGCGACAAGGCTTTGCCGATAGTTAGCGTTTTAACCTTATCAGCAACAGGGTCGGAGATGAACGCCGGTGGGGTAATTTCAAACCCCGATACTAACGAAAAAATCGGTCGCATAGCATATCCGTTACGCCCAAAAGTATCTTTTTTAGATCCTACTAATACCTTTACGGTAAACAGGTATCAAACGGCGTGTGGCTCGGCGGATATTTTTAGCCATTTACTAGAAGTGTATTTTGCGCCAAACGACACTATGTTTATGCTTGATACTTTTATCGAAGGCATGCTTAAAACGGTAATAAAATACGCACCCGTTGCCATGGCTACACCAGATAATTACGAAGCGCGCGCCAACTTAATGTGGGCAGGCTCGTGGGCGATAAACGGTTTTGTGGGTGCGGACAAATCGCACGAGTGGAGTTGCCACCCAATGGAGCATGAACTTTCAGCCTTTTACGATATAACACACGGCTTGGGGCTTGCAATTTTAACACCCCGTTGGCTTACTTATTGCTTAAAAGACGATAATTTAGATAGATATTATAGATATGGGACGGAAGTTTTTGGTATAGATAAAAACTTAGATAAAAAAAGCGTTGCGCTACTTTCTATCGAAAAGACTAAGGAGTTTTTATTTAATACCTTGGGTTTAGACGATACTTTTACTAAAATCGGTATAGACGATAAGCATTTTAAAATTATGGCTAAAAAAGCGTGTGAGGATTCTTTTATAAACGGGTTTATAAAGCTCGATGCTGCCGATATCGAAAACATTTTTAAAGCTTGTTTATAGTATAAATTAATTTTTAAATGTATTTAAATATTAAGATAATGCTAAAAAAACAGTAAAATTATTAAAATAAGGCTATAAAATACTGCTATAAAATGATAAAATAATAAAAAAACCATTTAGAAGGCATATTATGAAAAAATTTATGGATAAAGATTTTTTGCTTAAAACAAAGTCTGCAAAAAAAATATATAACACTTGCAAAGATTTACCTATTATAGACTATCATTGTCACGTTAGCCCTAAAGAGATTTACTTAGATAAGCATTTTTCTTCTATAACCGAAGTATGGCTTTCTGGCGACCACTATAAATGGAGGCTTATGCGTGCTTTTGGTATTAATGAGTATTATATTACAGGTAACGCCACCGCTAAGGAAAAATTTTTAGCGTTTGCTTCAGTTTTGCCTAAAGCGATAGGTAACCCGATGTATCATTGGTGTCATTTAGAGCTTAAAAAATATTTTGGTTACGACGGTGTATTAAACGCTGATACGGCTGAAACCGTTTGGCAACTTGCAAATCAAAAATTAGCAGACCCGTCTATGGGCGTTAGGGGTATAATTAATAAAAGCAACGTCAAGTTTATTGGCACTACGGACGACCCTATCGACGATTTAATTTACCATAAAAAACTTTCAGAAGATAAGGATTTTTCCGTAATAGTTGCGCCTTCGTTTAGACCCGATAAAGCGCTTAACGTAGATAAAGCTGGTTGGATAGATTATATCAATAAGTTATCCACGGTATCAAACGTAAAAATTGACGGTATCGATACCTTAAAGCAAGCGCTCAAAGATAGGTTAGATTATTTTGTTAAAGTTGGTTGCAAGGCAACCGATCATGGTTTAGATTACGCTTTTTATAACGATTTATCCGATAAAGACGCCGATGCCGTAATCAAAAAGGCGTTAAAGGGTAAACCTGTTACTAAGGAAGAAGCCGAAGGGTTAAAGACCAACTTATTAGTATTTTTAGCAGGGGAATATTGCAAACACGGTTTAGTTATGCAAATACATTATAACTGTATCAGAAATCCCAACACCAAGATGATGGAAGTATTAGGCCCTGACACGGGGTTTGATATTATCGGACCAAATAATGGTTCAAGGTTAATAACTGCGCTTTTAGATAAGCTTTACTATTTAGATATTTTACCGCGTACCGTGCTTTACAGTTTAGATGGCAACGATAACGCATTTTTAGATACGCTTATCGGCGCTTTTCAAGGTACGGATATCGCTTGTAAAATTCAACACGGTAGTGCTTGGTGGTTTAACGACCACAAACTTGGCATGGAAGCGCAACTTTTAAGTTTAGCAAATCTTTCAGCGCTCGGTAACTTTATCGGTATGTTGACCGATTCACGCAGTTTTTTAAGTTACACTAGGCACGAGTATTTTAGGCGTATTTTATGCAACGTGTTGGGAGATTTTGTTGAAAATGGCGAGTATCCTAAAGACTATAAAGCCTTAACGGATATTGCGCAAGGTATATCTTATTATAATGCCGAAAAGTATTTCGGTTTGGAGTAAAAACATGAAACTTTCTTTCCGTTGGTATGGTATTAGCGACCCCGTTACGCTACAAAACATTTCGCAAATTCCGGGGATGCGTTCGGTAGTATCAGCAGTATACGACGTAAAACCGGGCGAAGTTTGGCCTATGGATAGTTTAAATTTTATTAAAGACGAGTGCGATAAACACGGGCTTATCTTTGATATTGTTGAATCCGTTCCCGTGCATGAAGATATAAAACTTGGACGTGGTAAGTGTGATGAGTATATCGACGTCTATGCTGAAAATATCCGTCGATGCGCTAAAGTTGGTGTAAAATGTATAACTTATAATTTTATGCCTGTATTCGATTGGACAAGGACTCAGCTAGATAAAAAGGCAAAAGACGGTTCAACAAGTTTAGTAATGTATTTTGAGCAGTTAAACGGATTAGACCCTTTAAAAGACGATATACATTTACCAGGCTGGGATGCAAGTTACACTCAAGACGAAGTGCGTGAGTTAATTTATGCTTACGGCAAACTTGGCGAAGAGGGTTTATGGCGCAATCTTGAAAGATTTTTAACAAAAATCATACCCGTTGCCGAGGAGTGCGACGTCAAGATGGCAATCCACCCAGACGATCCCCCGTATCCGATTTTCGGTTTACCTAGGATTATCACTAACGAGCAAAGTTTAGATAGGTTGTTAAAAATAGTTGATAGTCCTTATAACGCGCTATGTTTTTGTACGGGTAGTTTAGGTTGCGCGTCTTTTAACGATATACCTAAACTTGTAGAAAAGTACGCTAAGGCGGATAGAATCGCTTTTATGCATATACGTAATGTTAAGCTTTTAGACGACGGTTCGTTTGAAGAGCGCGCTCATTTATCTTCCTGCGGGTCTATCGATGCTTTTGCGGTAGTAAAAGCGTTGGTGCAAAACAACTTTGACGGCTACGTAAGACCCGACCATGGCAGGATGATCTGGGGTGAGGTCGGTAAACCCGGCTACGGTTTATACGATAGGGCGCTTGGCGCTACTTATATTAATGGGCTTTTCGAAGCGTGTGAAAGTTTATTAAAAAATAAATAAGCCTAAAAGGCTTTAATAAATAAAAGGCGAGGTGTTTTTTATGAAGCAAAACGTTTTAAATACAGATTTAAGCGGTAAAGTAGCAGTGGTTACGGGTGCAGGTGGTGTGCTTTGTAGTTATTTTTCGTTAGTGCTTGCGCGCGCAGGCGCTAAGGTTGCGTTACTTGGTAGGCATATCGAAAATATTAGTGAAGTTCATAAACAAATCATTGACGAAGGTGGTATTGCAAAACCGTACGTTTGCGACGTTTTAGATAAAGCCCGTTGTGAAGAAGTTGCGTCTTTAATCGAAAAAGACTTCGGTAAATGTGATATTTTAATAAACGGCGCAGGAGGCAACAACCCTAAAGCCACTACCGATAAAGAGTATTACGAAGACGGCGATATTTTTAAAGATGATATTAAAACCTTTTTTAATCTTTCAACCGAAGGTGTAGAAGGCGTCTTTAATCTAAATTTTTTAGGTACGCTTATCCCCACTCAAGTTTTTGCTAAACAAATGGTTGGCAGGGAAGGTTGTTCTATATTAAACGTTTCTTCAATGAACGCTTTTACGCCTCTTACTAAAATCCCAGCGTATTCTGGGGCAAAATCTGCCGTGTCAAACTTTACACAAAGGCTTGCCGTACATTTTTCTAAGGTAGGTATTAGGGTAAACGCTATTGCGCCGGGGTTCTTCTCAACAAAACAAAACGCTAAATTATTATTTAACGACGACGGCACACCTACGCCAAGGACGGGTAAGATATTAAACGCTACGCCTATGGGTAGGTTTGGCAAGACGGAAGAATTAGAAGGCGGTTTATTATTCCTTTTAGATAACAAAGCGTCTGGGTTTATCACGGGCGTTGTATTGCCGATTGACGGTGGCTTCTCGGCATATTCGGGCGTGTAAGGTGGGTTATGGAAAAGTTTATACCAGTTGTAGTTATTAAAGATATTGGCGAAGTAGATACTATTTTGCCAGCGTTAAAACGTAACAATATTAATTGCGCAGAGATTACTTTTCGCACTTCTTGCGCGTACGACGCTATCGTAAAAGCGGTAAAAGATTACCCCGATATGCTTATCGGCGCAGGGACGGTTATTAATGGCAAACAATGCAAAAGCGCAATAAAAGCAGGTGCTAAGTTTATAGTTTCACCAGGTTTTTCTGAACAAACTGCAAAAATTTGCAAGCGCAAAAAAATCCCGTATTATCCTGGGTGCGTTACCCCTACGGAGATTATCAAAGCGCTTGAATACGGCATTACTACCGTAAAGTTTTTTCCTGCAAACGTATATGGTGGCTTAAAGGCGTTAAAGGCGCTTTCAGCGCCATTTCCACAAGTAAAATTTATCCCGACTGGTGGCGTTGATAGGTCTAATATTGACGAGTTTTTGGCATTTGATAAGGTTGAGGCCATTGGTGGAAGCTTCTTCGTAAAAGAAGCGCTTGAGCTTTATAATAAGCAATAATTAAAAAATGATAGGGTACGTATCCCGCGTTTAGGAGTTTTTATATGAAAAAGGTTGTAACTTTTGGCGAGATTATGCTTCGTTTATCCCCGGAGGGATATAACAGGTTTTTGCAAAACGATAGGTTAAACGCTACCTACGGCGGTGGTGAAGCAAACGTTGCCGTGTCGCTTGCAAACTTTGGGTTAGATTCTAAATACGTTACAAAATTACCAACGCACGCAATAGGTCAAGGCGCTGTTGATAGTTTAAGATATTTTGGCGTTGATACAAGCGCCATTACCCGTGGTGGCGATAGGGTTGGTATTTACTTTTTAGAAAAAGGCGCTTCAGTAAGAGGCTCTAATTGTATTTACGATAGGGCATATTCAGCAATCGCTTTAGCAGATGAATCTGATTTTGACTGGCAAGCAATCTTTGCCGATGCTGATTGGTTTCATTTTACAGGCATTACGCCTGCGCTCGGTGGTAACTTACCGTCTATCTGTTTAAAAGCGGTAAAAACTGCTAAAAAAATGGGCTTAACCGTTTCTTGCGATTTAAATTATCGTAGCAAACTTTGGTCTAGGGAGAGTGCTAAATCCGTTATGACCGATTTAATTAAATACGTAGACGTTTGTATCGCTAATGAAGAAGACGCTAAAGACGTTTTTGGTATCGAAGCTTTAGATACTAATATTTATGGCGGTAAATTAAATAAAGACGGTTATAAATCAGTTGCAAAACAAATTGCAGATATTTACGGCGTAAAAAAGGTTGCTATCACTTTAAGGGAATCTATTTCCGCTAGTGATAACGGCTGGTCGGCAATGCTTTTTGACGGTAACGACTATTACTTTTCTAAACACTACGATTTACATATCGTCGATCGTGTTGGTGGTGGCGATAGTTTCGGCGCAGGGCTTATTTATGCAATTAAATCTGGTTTTGACGCGCAATCCGTTATAGAGTTTGCCGTTGCTGCTTCAGCTTTAAAACAAACTGTTGAAGGCGATTTTAACCGTGTTACCGTTAAAGAAGTTTTGCGTTTAGCTGGTGGCGACGCTTCTGGCAGGGTACAGCGTTAAATCGACCCCGTTAAGGCATTAAACGTATATTAAAATTAAATTTTCAATAAAAAAGGAACGGTTTTTAACACGTTCCTTTTTGTTTTGCCATTTTTTATAAAGTTACTGTTTTTTTATTATTTTATAAAGTTCTTCAGTTGCTAGACGGGTTTTTGCTACAACGTCTTTTTGTTTAGGGAATAGGTAATAAAGCCTATTGTTATCGCCAATGCTTATTACGTCGCCGATTTCATACCAATAAAAATCAGCGTTTAACGAATACGTAAAAGTAGGCGTTTGGCTATAAAGTAGATTGCCGTCTTTATCAAAGAGGTTAAAGCCGTTTTTGTCGTGTGTTAGTCTGCCACTACCAACCATATACAAAGCTTTATAATCGTTTAGTATGCCTATATCAACGTCTACGTCTAACTTATAGTCGTTAGATAAAAGTTCTTTTTTAACTTCTTCGCGCTCCCATTTATACCAGTCGGAAACAAAATTAAATTCAGCATCGTTATTACTGGTGGTAATATTACCGTATTCGGTTAGATGATACGTTTTACCACACCCGTTGCAGGTTATAGTGTCGTGTTTTGTTTGCATAAGCCCTTCTTTTTTACAATTTGGGCATTTATATAATATACGGTTTAAACCTTCAGCACGCGTATTTTCGGTTATCTTAATTTTGTTATCGTATTGCGCTTTAAAGTTGTCAAAGGTAAATTCCTTCTCGATTAAATCGTCAATTTCTTTTGAAGATAATAAAGCAATTTCATCTTTGGTTAACAAGCACTTCATCTTAGCGCTTGTTTTAACTTTACGCGTTAAAAGGTTATTATATAGGGGCTGTCTTAAATAAGCACCGTCAGTTATAATGGTTACTACCGGTACGCCTAATTTTTTAATTATCGTACCAAATTTTTTGGGTAATGCCGTTGCCGTTCCGTCAAAAGAATACCCTGCCTCCGGAAACATTAACACGCTTATTTTTTGGTTGTTTAACGCGTCGTTTAAGCTAGCAACTAGCGACATATCAGGTACAAACTTTTTAGTAGGGATGCAACCGATTTGCTCCATAAGCCATTTTTTACCAACCATACCGTCTGTTGTCATAACGATGTAAAAACGTTTGGGGTATAAAAGTTTAAAAGCAATTTTAAGGTCGATAAATGCAGAGTGGTTCATCAAAACCAAATAAGGACCTTTGCCTGCTAAATCCATGCGTTCTTTTTTAAATGTAAATTTAGTTGCTATTAAATCGGGTGCGGAAATTATCCTTATCAGCGTCGAAAACAGCCTACTTGGTTTAACTACCTTTTTTTGCGGGGGTGGGGTAATTAAAAGGGCTTTATCAAGGGGTAAATCCACCGTTTTAATTTTCATACGAGCTCCTTTTATTAAAAAGACTTTTAACGTTTTAATAATACAATAAAATCTAAGAGTTTTCAATAAAATTTAATATTTTTTTGACCAATAACGTCATTGTTTTTAAAAAATTTAAGAATTTTTGATAAAATTTGTAAAAAACGATAGATTTATTATAACCTTATGGTTTATAATAAACTAAATAACTATTTGAGGTGCTTTTATGTATAACGTTACCGCCCTTGGTGAAATGCTTATAGATTTTACAGAACAAGGTAAAAACAAAGACGGACAAAACTTATTCGCGCAAAATGCAGGTGGCGCTCCTGCTAACGTGGTTGCTTGCGTAAGCAAACTTGGTGGTAAAACGGCGTTTATCGGTAAAGCTGGGCTTGATATGCACGGTAAGTTTTTAAAACAAACGTTAATCGCTAACGGCATAAATGCAAATGGTTTTGTCTTAGATAAAAATTATTTTACAACGCTTGCTTTTGTAGCAGTTGCACCTAATGGGGAAAGGGAGTTTTCTTTTGCGCGTCAACACGGTGCTGATAAAATGCTTACAAAAAAAGACGTTTCGGTAGATATTATCCGTAATAGTCAAGTTTTACACGTTGGTTCGGTTTCGATGACGGATTGCCCTAGCGCAGACGCTACGCTTTTTGCTGTAAAAACTGCAAAAAAATTAGGCGTAACAGTTTCTTACGACCCAAATTACCGTAAATCACTATGGGCTAACGAAGCTTTGGCAATTAAAAAAATGCGCTCTTTATTAAGCTATGCTGATATCGTTAAAATTTCTGATGAAGAAACTTTACTTTTAACTGGTGAAACCGATTACGTTAAGGCAGGGGAAGTTCTTTTAAATAAAGGCGTATCGGTTGCAATTATCACTTTAGGCAAGGACGGTGCTTACGTCGTTAATAAAGAAGGTGGCGCAATCGTTGTTGGTTTTAAGGCAAATGCGGTCGACGCTACTGGCGCTGGGGATTCATTTTTCGGTGGCTTTTTGTATAAGCTTACAGAAATTGGCAAAAAACCTAGTGAAATCAGCCTTAACGAAGCGTGTGATTTTGCTACGTTTGGCAACGCCGTTGCAAGTTTATGTGTAGAGGGTTACGGCGCTATACCGTCGCTTCCCACAATGGATGCTGTGCTTAACCGTATCAAAAATAAGGCTTAATGCCCTAACGGGGGTAGTTTATTTTAACGTATACGTCTTTTGTTTGGTTTGACGTAAAAACGCAAGTGGAGGATTTGTATGAATTTATTTGAAAAAATTGTTTACGCGCTTTCAGGTAGGATGGCTGAACCCGCAGTTTACGGCTGGTACCATATTATGTGGCTAGTTATCATGCTTGTTGCTACGGTGCTTATTGCTTATTTTTTCAAGGACGCAAACGATAAAACTATCAAAAAAATTATGTTTATCGCATGGATAACCATATTTTTGTTTGAAATTTATAAAGAAACCGTTATCGCTTTCGAACTAGTTGACGGTGTGCCTACGTGGGATTACGATTGGAAGCAGTTTCCGTTCCAGTTCTGTTCGACACCGTTATACATTTTACCACTTGCTATTTTCTTAAAAGACGGCAAGGTTAGAGATGCTTGCATTTCATATCTTGCAACGTTTGGTCTTTTTGCAGGTGCAATCGTAATGATTCTCCCGACCACGGTTTTAGGTGAAAGGATAGGTAACAACATACAAACTATGTACCACCACTCTACTATGGTGGTAATCGGCGTATTGTTATTAGTGGTTAACCGTAAAAAACTCGATTTTAAGTTCCTTTATACGGCGATGATAGTTTTTTGCGTATGCTTGCTAATTGCTTTGGCGTTAAATATCATTATGCACTTTGCTCTTCCAGAAACTGAAGAATCATTTAATATGTTCTACGTAGGTCCTTACGAATCTTGCGACTTGCCCATTTTAAGTGCAATCCAGCCACACGTTCATCCAATAGTGTTTATACTTATTTACGCAATCGGTTTTTGCATCGTTTCGACTATAGTTTTTTATATCGCAAAACTTGTTTTATATATTAAAGCAAAGGCTCAAAATAAGTAATAACTATGGGCTTAACTAAAAAATCACTATATACGTTATCCGTCGTTTTTGTCGCAATACAATCTATTTTGTACCCGATTATCCTTTTTGCTTCGGGGGATATCGTAAATATAACGCAGTTTATCGCAATTACGGTATCGTTTATATACTCGTTAATAATTTTATATAACGATAAAAAATCATACCTAACTAGTTTGGCTTTATTTTTTACCGTTATTGCAGATTTATTTTTGGTGCTGTTGAATTGTTTTGCACCGTTTGATAGCTTACAAACAGTTGCAATGGCGGTATTTTCTTTCGCGCATATTTGCTACTTTTTAAGGCTATTTTTTAGTGAAGTAGACCTAAAAAGACGTAAAGCCCATTTATTAGTGCGCGTTTTAGTGGTAATAGCAGGTATATTTATATCGTTGGCTGTTACAGGTTTTAAAGTCGATTGGCTATTAACCATCACGGTATTTTACTTTGCTAATTTGGTGCTTAACTGTATATTTGCATGCTTTAACTTTAAGGTAGATAAACTTTTTGCAATAGGGTTAATACTATTTGTTTTATGCGACATCTTCGTTGGGTTAGAAGTCGGTATTAGTTATGAAGAAGGCGCTTATATTATTGTGGAAGAGTCTTCCTTTTTGTACAAATTATCGCATCCAGATATTAGTATTATATGGACGTTTTATTTACCGTCGCAAACGCTTATACCACTATCCGTTTTATACTGGCGTATACGTGATAAGAAATTTAATAATAAATAACGTAAAGGGGCATTTAGCCCCTTTTAAATTGTATACATATTGTTAATCAAATAAAACAATATTACATATCTTGATTTATTTTTATTTTTATTGTATAATAATAAAAAATAAAAAGGAGTGCCGATGATTAGTATATTATTTTCAAAAATTAAAGAATCACTTTTGTCGGTTCTTCCAATAACGCTTATCGTAGTAATATTATCCTTTACGCCCGCAATTAATTTAACCGTGACGGAAATTTTAATATTTACCATTTCCGCCATCGTCTTAATACTTGGTATAGGCATGTTTAATATGGGCGCAGATATCGCTATGACCCCTATGGGTGAGCAAGTTGGCTCAGGTTTAACCAAGTCTAAAAAGTTATGGCTTTTAATTTTAGTATGCTTTTTTATGGGTGTGCTTATCACCGTTGCCGAGCCTGATTTAACCGTTTTAGCAAATCAGGTCGAAAAGGTTATGGATTCCACCGTGCTTATCGTTACGGTAGGCGTGGGTGTAGGGTTGTTTTTGGTGGTTTCTATTTTAAAAATTGTTTTTAAAAAGAATTTATCCACCTTGCTTATGTTCTTCTATATGGTATTATTTATGCTTTCGGCAATATTAATTGAGTCAGGCAAAGCATCTTTTTTACCTATGGCATTTGATTCTGGCGGGGTAACGACAGGCCCTATAACCGTTCCGTTTATAATGGCGTTAGGCGTAGGCGTTGCTTCAACCATCGGTGGTAAAAACGCTAGTGAAAACAGCTTTGGTCTTATTGCGCTATGTTCAATCGGTCCGGTTTTAGCAATTGTAGTGTTATCACTTTTGGCTAATAATAACTTAAATTACGACGTATATAATTATGCAATACCCGCTAACGGGGGAGAGATTTTCCATATTATAGGCGTAAAAGCAAAGGAAGTACTTATTGCTTTAGGTCTTATAGTATTGTTTTTTACGGCATTACAAATATTTGTACTTAAACTTCCTAAACAAAGGATCAAAAAGATAGTCGTAGGTATAGTTTATACCTTTATCGGTTTAGTGCTTTTCTTATCGTCGGTTGAAGTTGGTTTTATGCCAATTGGCAATAAAATTGGTCAACAAATTGCAGGTAGCAACGCTATCGTTATTTTATTTGCTTTCCTACTGGGCTTTGTAGTAGTTATGGCAGAACCTGCCGTACACGTCCTCAATAAACAGGTAGAAGAAATAACTGGTGGTACGGTTACAAAAACTTCTATGATGCTTGCGCTTTCTATCGGTGTTGGCGTTTCGGTGTGTTTATCAGTTATTAGGATTATTTTCGATTTTTCAATACTATGGTATTTAGTGCCGGGTTATTGTATTTCGTTAGGGCTATCCTTCTTTGTGCCAAAAATGTATACGGCAATCGCATTTGACTCCGGTGGCGTAGCAAGTGGCCCGCTTACTTCAACGTTTATTTTACCTTTTGTAGTAGGTGTATGTACGTCTATTTATCCCGATCCAAACCAAGTGCTTAACCTTGCTTTTGGTATGGTCGCTATGGTCGCTATGACGCCTTTAATTACTATTCAAGTATTAGGCTTTAGGGCAGTTGTTTCAGAAAAAGTGCGTGAAAAGTTAGTACTAAAACGTATTTTAGCCGACGACGACGAGCAAATTATCAATTTTATGTGAGGTTATTATGGCTGAATTAAGTTTAAAATCAAATAAGCCCAAAACCTTGCAAACGGGCGCTAAAAAGCAATTAAAAATTGCTAAAACAAGATCTTCATCAAAACTTGGCGGGGATAAAAACTCTCCTAAAAGGTCAAAAAACAAAGTCAACTCTAATAAATTAGAACTTTTAATTACAATTGTTGCGCGCCCTAAGGCGGAGTTTTACGTTGACCTTTTACACTCGTTTGAAGTCAATATGCAAATGGTGCTTTTTGGCGAGGGTACTGCTAATAAGGAAATTTTAGATTATTTAGGTATTGCGTCTGAAAAAGCCGTTATATTTTCATTGATAAAAAAAGAAAGGCTAACCGAGGCTTTAGACACGTTGGAGGAAAAATTCCGCACGATAAAAAAGGGTAAAGGTATTGCGTATACTATACCGCTTACAAGCGTAATAGGTGCTGCAATTTACGCGTTTTTATCCAATAACGAAAACGCCGTAAAGGGGGATGTATAATGGAAAAGTTTAAATACGAACTTATTTTATGTATAGTTAACGAAGGTTATTCTGAATCAGTTATGGAAGCTGCTAAAGCAGTCGGCGCGACCGGTGGTACAATTCTCCATGCAAGAGGTACTGCTAATAAAGAGGCTGAAAAGTTCTTCCGTATAACCGTTCAACCTGAAAAGGAAATCGTTATGATTTTAGTTCCCATTTCTATTAAGGAAGACGTTTTACACGCTTTATATAAAGCAGTTGGTTTAAATACACCGGGGCAAGGCATAGCGTTTTCAATGCCAGTTGATAACGTTATCGGTTTAACTGACGGTATAAAAGCTAATAAGGACGTAAAATAATAGTACGTATATCAAATTTATAATATATTTAGTTAAAAGAGGGTAATATGAAATACAGTTTAAAAGGCATTACAACAGAAGAACTTTCATTTAAAAAGACCACGGTTAAAATCGAACCGGGTCAAAAGATAGAAATTAAACCAAAATTTTCTAGAGAAGTTAAAACGTTAATCGCAAATAAATCGATAAAGTTTGTTAACTTGACCGTTAAGGTAGAGTCAACCGAAACCGAACCTAAACCGTTTGAAATTATCGTTAGTTTAACAGGGGTTTACGAAACGGATATTCCTGATGATTTTTCCGAAAAGAAGTTTGTGGTAGAAGCTACTAAAGAGATTTACGCATACCTTCGCGCATCGGTAAATAATTTAACGGCGTTAAGTTTTGTTAGTCCCTTTGTTTTGCCATCTTTGTCCGAACCGCTTTTTCCAGAAGATAGGATAGAAGCGTTTATGAACTAGTTAATAACTTATTTAGTAAATAGTTAAAGCACACCCCAAAAGGGTGTGCTTTAACTTTAATAAAAGGAAATAAAAAGACACGAATAAGTGGATGTTTTAATTTAATCTACAACGTTAAATGATTATAAAAAAAATAAATAACCTAGATAACGGCACTATTATAACACTTGACAATAGATATTGTAAAATATATAATTATTATGTAAATTATAACTATTTGTTATTAAATGGAGAATTATGGAGTTAACAAAATTAAAATATTTTTACGTGTCCGCTAAGTTAGAGCATATTACAAAAGCGGCTGAAGAATTAAAAATTGCTCAACCCGCATTAACAAAGGCTATCAAAAGTTTAGAAGACGAGCTTGGTGTAAAACTATTCGTCCGTAAGGGTAGGAACGTTTTACTTACAGAATATGGTGATTATTTAAAAAACAAGTTAGAAAACGTTTTTCCTATATTTGATAATTTACCTGCTGAAATCCGTTCGCTTTCAAACGTAGTTAATAACAAAATAAAGGTAAAGGTTTTAGCGGCTTCGTCAATAGTAACGGATATCGTCATTAGTTTTAAAAAAGATTATCCCGATACTATATTTCAACTTATTCAAAAAGAAGACGAGGACGGCTGTGATATCACCATAACAACGGGCGCTAGTACTGCGGATTTTTTCGATGGTAAAGATTTTTCCGTCATGGAAGAAAAGATCTTTTTAGCCGTGCCTAAAAATTCCGTTTACGCTAACATGAGTAGTGTTAAACTTTCAGACGTTTCTAAGGAAGGCTTTGTCAGTTTAGCAGGTTCTAAAAAGTTTAGGGCGCTTTGCGATAATTTTTGCGCGCAAGCAGGTTTTAAACCACATACCGTGTTTGAGTCGGATAGCCCTGCAGCGGTAAAAAACCTTATCGGCGCTAGTGTTGGTATAGGGTTTTGGCCAGAATACACTTGGGGTAAACTTATGACTAACGACGTAGTTTTAGTGCCGATTTCCGACCCCGTTTGCTTACGTGAGATAGTCGTTTACTACCATAAGACGGAAACCCACTCTGATATTACTAGGATTTTTTACGACTACGTAAAAGCATATCTAAAAAACAGATAATTTTAAGGAAGTTCCAAAATGGGCATTGATATAAAAGTTTTTTTAATAGTATTTTTAGTCATAACGTGTTTATGCTTATTTATAGGGCTACCACTTTTACTTTTTTTTATAAAAAAGCGTAACGATCACGTTGCTTTTGTAAAAGTAAACAGTATTGCGCTAAAAAATTTAGTGGAGTTAAATAGGAGATATAAGTTTTACGAAGTATCAAAAAATTACGATTTATCCCACACCTACGATAACGATGTTTTTTACGGTACGGTTTCTCCAGAAGATTATTTAATTTATAATTTGCAGTTTAATCGTTATAACGTTTCAAAAGAAATACTGGGCGTAAGTAATAACGTTATAAAGCTTACCGAGTATAAAAAAGAAGTAAAAGCTATTTCGAGCTTTGGCAAGTATGAAAGTGAAGTTGGTAAGTTGAATATTGAATACTTATTAAAGATAGAAAGAAAATTATTTAATAGCAAAATTCTTAAACCCACTACTGTTTTCGCTATAAACGTATCTTTAGCATACGCAAAAATGAGTGGTGAAGTTTGCAGTAAAAAGAGTGGTGTTTTTACTGGTGGGCGAATAAATCAGTTGATTGATATGTTAAATAATCAAGATAGGGGCTTTTATTGCGACAGGGGTATTTGGGATGCAATTTGCCGTGTAGAAAGGGCAAAGGTGTCTAATAAAATGAGGTTTTCTATTTACCAAAGGGATGGTTATAGATGCCGTATGTGTGGCAGACGTTTTAAAATGGAAAATCTAGAAATCGACCATATCAAGCCTATTGCAAAAGGAGGTAAAACCACCTATGATAACTTACAAACCTTATGTAGGCGTTGTAATAAATTAAAAGGTGATTCATATTAAATCATAATAAAAACAGCCCCCGTTTGGGGGCTATTTTTGTTTTTAGTTACGTTTAAGTTATTTTGTTTCAGCTTCTACAGCTTGTTTTGCCAACTTTTCAGACTTTTCAAACTCTTTTTTCTTGTTTTTGTCAAACTCAATCGGGTTAAGAATCATCGGATTGCCGTCACTACCTAAAAGCGCAGTAACGCCACCACCGTAACCGTCGGATACGTAAAGATAGGTTGCGCCTGTTTCTAGATCTAACAATACCTTAATGCCTTTTTCTTTGTGGATAATTTTAAAACGTTTATTTGCCATAATTTTCTCTCCTTATAAATATTAAAATTTATTAAATTCTTTCAATAGTTTCTTTTTTAAGTCTGGCGATAAACTCATCAAGCGTGCATGTAATAGTTTGGTTGGTATCGCGTTCTCTTACAGAAATAGTGTTGGTTTCAACTTCTTTAGCGCCGATAATTACGATATAAGGCACTCTTTCAACAAATTGTGCTTCACGTATCATATAGCCGATTTTTTCATTACGTTTATCAATTTCGGTACGGATACCTGCGTTTTTAATTGCTTCGTAAACCTTGTCGCCGT
Source organism: Clostridia bacterium (assembly GCA_017624285.1). GTDB lineage: Bacteria > Bacillota > Clostridia > Christensenellales > Borkfalkiaceae > UBA11475. The sequence continues at coordinate 47,338 of JAGANI010000042.1, read as the reverse complement.
ATTCAGCACTTTTTTCGGATACCAATAAAACCTTTGCTTGAACGGGTGCTAACCATGCAGGGAATTTACCTGCAAAGTGTTCGGTTAAGATACCAATAAAACGCTCGATAGAGCCAAAGCAAACCCTGTGTATCATTATGGGGCGTTGTTTTTCACCAGTTTCGTCAACGTATTCAAGCCCAAAGTTGATAGGCATTTGGAAGTCTAACTGTATCGTACCACATTGCCAAGTTCTACCTAAGCTATCTTCTAAGTGGAAGTCGATTTTTGGCCCGTAGAAAGCGCCGTCGCCCTCGTTAATAACGTAATTTAAGCCAAGTTTATCAAGTGCCGTTTTTAAGCCGTTGGTTGCGGATTCCCAATCTTCGTCCGAACCCATGCTGTTTTCAGGACGTGTGGAAAGTTCTATAAAATACTTAAAGCCAAATTTTTCGTAAACTTGGTTAATAAGGTGTACAACCCCTGCAATTTCATCAGGGATTTGGTCTTTACGCATAAATATATGCGCATCGTCTTGCGTAAAGCAACGTACCCTAAATAAACCGTGTAGCGCGCCTTTAAGTTCGTGGCGGTGTACCGTACCAAGTTCACCAACTCTAAGAGGTAAATCACGATAACTGTGTAATTGCGATCTATACACTAACACGCCACCGGGGCAGTTCATCGGTTTAATACAATAAGTTTCATCATCAATCGTGGTAGAATACATATTGTCTTTGTAGTGATCCCAATGCCCGCTTGTTTCCCAAAGTTTTCTGTTCATAATAAGCGGGGTTTGTACTTCTACATAGCCGTTTGCGTAATGGATATCCCTCCAATAAGAAATAAGCTCGTTTTTCAAAAGCATACCTTTTGGTAAAAAGAAGGGAAAGCCTGGACCTTCGTCAAGCAACATAAAAAGGTTCATTTCTTTACCGATTTTTCTATGGTCGCGACGTTCAGCTTCTTCTAAAAGGCGTACGTATGCATCAAGTTCTTCCTGCGAGGGAAATGCTATACCATTAATACGGGTAAGCATTTTATTGTTTTTATCGCCCTTCCAGTAAGCGCCTGATTGTTGTGTAATTTTAAACGCTTTAAGCGCTTTTGTATAGGTAAGGTGTGGACCTACGCACATATCGATATATTCACCTTGTTGGTAAAAACTGATAGGTACGTCCTCGTCTAAATCACCAATATGCTCAACTTTATAGTTTTCGCCACGGTCTTGCATAAGGCGTATTGCTTCATCCCTTGGTAGTATAAATGATTTTATCGGAAGATTTTCTTTTACAATCTTTTTCATTTCCTTTTCGATAGATAAAAGGTCTTCGTCGGTAAGTTTGGTATCGCCAAGGTCAACGTCGTAATAAAAACCCTTTTCGGTAGCAGGGCCGTAGCCGAAGTCTGCATGCGGGTAAAGTCTTTTTATCGCTTGTGCCATAACGTGCGCAGCGGTGTGCTTTATTACGTGTAATTCTTCTTCTTTAGAAACAGCTTCTCTAACCGTGCCGTCGTTTAAGATAACTTTCATTTTTTACTCCTTTAAAACAAAAAAGCCCATAAAACCCCTTTGGGTTTTAAGGGCACTTAAATAAAGTGCGGTTCCACCTTAATTTATACTTAATTAAACTTTAACGCAGTCTTACGTCAATACTTTTTGCCGTATTGATGCTCGGGATTGGTTTCATTTTTATAATGTTTAGATGCTTGCACCAACCACATCCTCTCTAAAAAACACTTTATAAAAACTACTTGTTCCGTCGTTGCTTTTATTAATTGTAGTTAAAGTATAGCACTATTATTTTATATTGTCAACTTTTTATTAAAACACCTAATTTCTTTTTGTATTATAAATAATAATTTTATATTTTTGCAATGCTATGGACGTAAACGATATATAAATTTATCCGATATTTGTTTTTTTTGCAGTGGTTATTTTTTTAAAACGTATTGACAAACCCTTTGGTTTATATTAAAATAATATAGTAAATACTTGTAAAGTATAACCTAGGAGGAAGACATGAACGATAAAGTTGAACTTGAAGCAAGACGTTCGTTAAAAAAGAATAATATTATTGATTGCTGCCGTAAGGCGTTTTCAGCGGGCGGTATCGAGGCTACTTCTATAAGTAAACTTTGTAAAAGCGCAAGGGTTAACCCTAAGGTTATGTACGATTATTTCGCTTCTAAGGAAGAAATTGTTCTCGCATGCGCTGCAAGAAGTATCGATATGATTGCAGATATGATAGTTCGTAACGTAATTGATTCCGACGGCGATATCATTACTAATATCGATAACGTTATTAAAGAGTGTTATTCCGTGCGTGAGGAAGTTAGGTTTTTATACCAAGTAGTAGTTAGTCCTAATTATAGACAAAAGATTAAAAAATTTATCACGCCGTTACACGACAAGTATGAAATTTGTAAGAAAAAAATTTGTGATAAGTATAACCAAAGTATGGAACACGTCGATTCAATTTTCCATATTTTAGTTGGTGCAACCGACTATTATTGTCTTTTAGAGGATGAAGAATACATCGCTAAAATCAAAAAAGTCGTTTATCCTATGATAGAATCAATGCTAACAAAATAATTGCTTAACGCTATTTTGTGCAAAAAAATGACGTACGTACGTTGTTTTTACGACATTTTAGAAAATTAAAAGACGCTTAATTAAAAAAGCGTCTTTTTTTATTTTAAAATTAATCGTTGATATACTTTTCGGCAATACTTGCGGCAAGCGCAACAAGTTCTGCGCACGGGCGTTTTTTATAATACTCAGGCGTGCGTTCTTCGGGGGCTATACCGGGTTTAACGGGTACGCCTTCTAAAAGCTCGCCACATATTAGTGTGCCGACTTCATCAGTGAATTCCTTACAAGCTTTTTGGATGATGGTATAAGCGTCAAGTTTAGATAAATTTTTGCACTTAACGTAGCTAATAACTATCGCCATAGCGGAAACTGCACCACAAGTAAGCCTAAGTCTGGCAAGACCACCACCAAGACCAATGGTTAACGCGGCGATATCATCTTTGCTTAAATTAAGCTCGTCCATAAATGCAAGTGCAACCGCTTGCGAGCAGTTATAGCCTTCTAAAAAATAGTTTTTTGCAATTTCAGCTTTAGTCATAAATCCTCCTTAATTACGGTGTACGTATACTGTTGTTTTTATAAAAACAGCCCTGTTGTAAGTTGTTTTTTGTCATATAATTAAATATTGCGTTTAAATTTTTCTTTTTTTCCTTAGTCCAATTTGGCGCTAAAATTTTATCCTTTTCACCATCGCCAGTTAAACGATGTACCACTACGTCTTTTGGGATATGCGTTAAAATATAACTAACGGCTTCTAAATAATATTCCCTTGTTATGGGCGTATATTTATTATTTAGATACATTTCTCCTAAAGGTGTATCTTTTAAAACGTATAAAGAGTGTATTTTTACCCCGTTTGGGGGTAAAATATTAATAAAATCAACCGTTTTGGCTATATCGGATATAGTCTCGTTGGGTAAGCCAACTATTAAATGACAAACAAAATCAATATCAAAACTTTTAAGCATTTTAACGGCATCAAGATATATTTGTGATTTATACCCACGGTTTATTGCGTTTGCGGTTAAATCTGATGCCGTTTGTAGACCTAATTCAACGGTAACGTAATGGGTTTTAGATATTTCTTTTAATAGTTTACAAACGTCTTCATTTATGCAATCGGGTCTAGTTGCAATACTTATGCCAACAATTCTATCATCAATAAATGCACTATAATATTTTTCTTTTAGTACGTCAACGGGGGCGAAAGTATTTGTAAAATTTTGAAAGTATGCTATAAAAAGTTCCCCTTTATTGCTCAAAACGGCAAAATTTATACCAAGCTTAACTTGGTTTATAATATCGCCTTTGTTGGTATGTTCCCCAGAGCCTTGTTCGTTACAAAATATACACCCACGTATCCCGTCGTTTTTGTTGCGATTAGGGCAAGAAAATCCCCCGTCTATGGGCAACTTGTAAACCCTTTTGCCAAATTTATCTTTATAAAATGCGCTTAAAGTTCTATACGGCGTATCCATATAAAAATTATAGCACAGCAAAAACTATAAATCAATAAAAAACTTCAGTTTGTTTGACAATATAATTTTAGGGTGTTACAATAGTATTACTAATTTGTTAGAGGTGGTTTTATGGGCGAATGTACGCATAATTGTTCAACTTGTTCTTCATCGGATTGTAAAGACCGTAAAAATGATTTACTTGCCCCGATGAACTCTGAATCTAATATAAAAAAAGTTTACGCCGTAGTAAGTGGTAAGGGTGGCGTGGGTAAATCAATGGTAACGTCTTTGTTAGCCGTTGCTGAATCTAGACTTGGTAAAAAGGTTGCCGTATTAGATGCTGATATTACCGGGCCTTCTATCCCTAAGGCGTTTGGTATAACTGAACTCGCTACTACTAGTGATAATTTAATTAATCCTATCGTAACTTCAACCGGCATTAAACTTATGTCGATGAACTGTCTTTTAGAAGACGCAACTGGTCCGGTTATCTGGCGTGGTCCAGTTATTGCAGGCGCTATTAAACAGTTTTGGACAGACGTTAGATGGGGCGACGTGGATACAATGTTTGTGGATTGTCCTCCTGGAACTGGTGACGTACCGTTAACGGTTTTTCAATCTTTCCCGATTGCCGGCATAGTTATTGTTACAACGCCACAAGATTTGGTTTCTATGATTGTTGAAAAGGCTGTTAAAATGGCTGAGATGATGAACGTCCCTATCATCGCTCTTGTAGAAAACATGTCGTACATGCTTTGCCCCGATTGTGGTAAAAAACTTTACCCCTTTGGTGAAAGCGATTTGGAAACCCTTGCTAAAAAGCACAATATTAAAAATACGTTTCGTTTACCAATAGATGCTATTTTACGTCAACACGTAGATACTGGTCTAATAGAGTTTTATAAAGGCATAAAAGCTGACGATATTGTTAAAATTCTTAATTAGGTTAAAATATTTATTGATTAATTAAGGTGAAATTTATTAAATTTATATAAAATTACGCCCCGTTTTATCGGGGCGTTTTTATTTAATAAAAAGGCTAAAATTAAATATATGCAATTTCTTTATACAATTAATTATTATAAAATATTGTAAAATATATTTACATATAGTGTTTTTTTATAAAATAATAAAGCCCCTAAGATAGGGGCTATAAATTAAAAATTATTCTAAAATATTTGTTGTAATAAAATCAACACCCCAATTATCAAACTTAACTGCATCTTCAATTTTAGATGGTGTCCAAACGTTAATTTTAATATTTTTAGCGTGTAAAGTATTAACGTCTTCTTCAGTAAGTAACCAGTATCCTAAGTCAACGTCCATTTTATATTCTAAAACGATAGGCAACTTTTTAGCAAAGTCTTCTCTATTACAACTTAAAAACTGCACGTCAGCATCGGGACGCATCTTTTTTAGATATACTAAATTTTCAATTGCAAAAGATATAAACGTTATACCTTTAAAATAATCACAGTCTTCAGCAATTTTAACGATATCACTTATATTTTGCTCGGTCATCGGGTTTTTAAGTTCTAAGATTGCTTGTTTAGAGTACTTTTTGCAAATAAGTAAATATTCATCAAGGTCAGGCATTAATAAATCGGTGCGTTTTTTGTTAGTTAAAACAGTTCCATCACCATCTAATACGCCGGCGTTTACTTCAAATAATTTAATCTTTTTTAAGTCGTCATAGTTACTTTCTTCAATAACTATATCTAAACCTGCGCTTCTAAGTAAATTATCATCATGTATAATAATAAATTTACCGTCTTTAGTTACGTGTACGTCGGTTTCAATACCATAATAACTATGGTTGCCTGCTGCAATAAATGCTGCAAGGGTATTTTCAGTTTCAAAAGCGCTTAACCCTCTATGTGCAATAACTTTAATTTGTTTCTTGTTGAATTTTCTAGTTTCTAAAGCCATTATCAAACCTCTAAATTTTTTTTAATTATAACAAAATAAAAAAACAATTTCAATAACTTAGTAAAAATTTTTATTTTATAAACTTATATTGATTGCAAAAATATTTTCAAGAGTGTATAATATGTAAAAAAATTAAGGTGACACATGAAAAAGCTAATTTGTTTTGATTTAGACGGCACGCTTACCCAACACCGTACCCCTCTGGGCGATAAAAACAGGGCGGTATTAGAAAGGTTAGCAAAAAAATATAAACTATTAATGGTTGGCGCTGGCGCTACAAAGCGTATTTACGATCAAATGGGTGGTTTCCCTATTGATATTTTGGGCAACTATGGTATGGAGGAATCCGTTATTAAAGACGGTAAATATACTTTAATTCGTCAAACCATAACCCCAGTTGATAGGGATTTTTTCACCAAACAGATTGAATATTTACGTGCTAAATACGGTTATACCGAGTATAAAGGGGAGTCTGTTGAATTCCACCCGTCTGGCATGGTAACTTTCCCGTTGCTTGGTACTAAAGCGGATATTGCTGATAAAGTCGCTTTCGACCCGGATAGAAGCAAGCGTAAAGTCCTTTATCCTGAAGTTTTAGAGATTTTTAAAGATTTTGCCGTTTATATCGGTGGTTCATCTTCTTTTGATTTTAGCGCAAAGGCATTTAACAAATACGACGCTATTATGACTTACGCTAAAGAACACGGTTATAATAAGGACGAAATTTTATACGTAGGCGACGATTTTGGCGATGGTGGCGGTGATAGCCACGTGCGTATCTATGGTATGGATTACGTTTGTATCACCGATTACACTACGCTTGAAGATAAATTATCATACCTTTTTTAGTCAAATTTAGACCCCGCTACTAGGTGTATTATGGATTCATTATTACTTTTAAGCTATGCGGAACTCACCGCGCAAGGTTCGCCGATATGGTGGATAGCACAGGTTTTAGGCATTATAGGTATGGTGTTTAACGCCTTGTCGTATCAATGCAAAAAACAACGTGGTATTTTAACCATGCAACTTATATCGTCATGTATATTTATGACGCATTTTTTCTTACTTGGTGCGTTAACGGGTGCGATTTTAAACGGAATAAGCTTGTTTAGGGCGGGGGTATTTCGTTTTCGCGGTAAAAAATGGGCGGATAACGTTTTGTGGCCATGCTTATTTATATGTTTATCATGTTTAACTTACGTGTTTAACTTTACAATTTTTAAAACAACGTTATTTCCTAACGGTGTAAAAATAGCCGATTATTTTATCGAAGTTTTACCAGTCATAGGCTTAACGATAACTACTTTTGCTATGCGTGCTAGACATGCGTCCGTCGCAAGAAAACTTTCGTTAATAAATTCTCCTTTCTGGCTTACCTATAACTTGATAAATATTTCAATAGCAGGTATCTTGGGTGAAGCTTTTGGTATTATATCAATAATTACCGGTATGATCAGGTTAGATTTTAAAAAGGGCAAAAACGTAGATGAAGATTTAATTTATCGTGATAGCGCGTTAGCTAATGACGAAGTAGTAAAAGATTCTACTAATAACGCTTAAATAAATAAACAAAATGTAAAAGCAGGTTGAACGCCTGCTTTTTTTGTTTGATTAAATTAAAACAGTCGTTTTGTACAAAACAATTGTCGTTTTATACATTGAAGTATTTGTTATTTATTTTATAATTATAGTATAAATACAATAAAATTAAATCATTATTTTATCAAATGATAAATAATAATAAATCTTTAATAGTATAAAAATTTTAATTAAGACTTTAACATTGTAACTTTATATGATAAAATATAATCGTAAAATACAAATTTGGGGGAAGTATGGATTTTTTTTATGACCTAAATATTTTAGATATCAGGATTTTTGAAAAAAAGTCCGATAAAAACATGTATTACCTAAATAAAAGCCGTTATGGTGACGGATTCGTATACTTTTTTAAAGGTAGTGGCAAAATAACTTTTTCTTCTAAAATATCTTATCCCGTTTCAGAAGGTAGTTTTGTTAGGTTAAACAAAGGGGATTATTATTATTTTGAAATCGATACCCCTTGTGAGTTTTTTGTTACAGATATGGATATAACGCTTAGTAATGCTGATTTTTATCCTCGGGTAACTGTGTTAAACGATAAACTAAAGGAACTATTAACTTTAGCCTATTTAGAGTGGGTAAAGCCAAATGATGGCAAATTTTTAAGCACACGTACTGCATTATTTGGGTTTTTTACTGAATTTTTATCTTATTTAAAAAACAGTATTTTAGTAAAAACCAGTAATATAGATAACGCGGTTTTATACGTAAATAAAAATTATATGATTAATTTTACCATAGAGGACGTTTCTAAAGCGTGTAACCTAAGTCCGTCAAGGCTTAGGCAGGTATTTAAGCAAAGCACCGGCAAAACGCTTATGGATTATCGTGAAGAGCTACGTATTAAAAATGCTAAAATTATGCTTCGCTCGGGAGGGTTTTCCATTAAAGAAGTTTCAGATAGGTTAGGTTATTACGACGTTTATCATTTTTCAAAAAGATTCAAAAAAGAAACAGGAGTTACGCCCGGCAAATTTAAATAAGAGGTATTATCATGACAAGTTTAACTTTTTTAGATTATTATATAAATTCTGCGTCGCTTGGGGTTGATAGCGCGCTACCTGATATACACGTTAATAGTTACATACGCGCGCCTATAACCGTTGGCAAAAACGTAAATTACGAGGACGGCGCTCATATCGGTAAAGGGCTTATTTCGACCCTGCTCCCTTACTCAATTACCGACGGCTATAACAGGGAAAGGTCTTTAACCCCCAAAAAAGCCGCCGTTTTAGAAAACGACTATTTAAAAGCCGTGTTTTTGCCAGAATTAGGCGGTAGGCTGTGGTCTCTTTACGATAAAAAAGCGGGTAAGGAACTTTTATACAAAAACGACGTCTTTCAACCATGTAACTTAGCGTTACGTAACGCTTGGTTCTCAGGTGGGGTGGAGTGGAACGTTTCTATAAAAGGGCATAACCCGTTAACGTGTTCGCCATTATTTACGCAAAAATTAACTTCAGTTAACGGTGAGCCTATTTTACGTATGTACGAGTTTGAACGTATACGTGAGGTCGTTTATATCATTCAAGCAACGTTATTAAAAGATGCATTACTCGTAAATATCACGATAGAAAACACTTCCGATAAAGATAAGTATATGTACTGGTGGTCAAATATTGCCGTACCCGAAACCAAAGGTACAAGAGTAATTATTCCTACCGATAAAACCTTTTTATGTACTTACGACGATAAAGGCTATTACGTTGATAAAACTTCTATACCAACGGTTAACGGGGTAGATATAACGTATTCGCTTAACTCAAATAGGTCAAGGGATTTCTTTTTTGATATCGATAAAACCAAAGATAAATGGATATCCGCTATCAACGAAGACGGATATGGCTTGTTGCAATTTTCAGACCCGATTTTGCAGGGTAGAAAACTTTTTGTTTGGGGTAATCACGACGGTGGTAGGCATTGGAACGACTGGCTTTCAGATAAAGCAGGCGCTTATATAGAAATTCAAGCAGGGTTACTTAAAACCCAACTTGGACACTTTATCATGAAGGGCAATACTAAAATTTCTTGGACGGAGTGCTATAAAGCGATATCCGTCCCCAAAGATAGTATACATAACGACTATAATTTAGCGATGGATACAGTTTCTAAAGTAGTTAGTCAAAATATGCACTATCTATCGGGTGATACTTTTAAAATTAGCAAAACGGAAGCCCCCGTATATTACGGTTCTGGCTGGGGTGCGCTTCAAAATATGGTAAATAATACGCCTATTAGTAATATTTGCGATTTCCCCTTAGATAGCATTACGGACGAGCAGTTAGACTTTGTTACCTTGCTTAAAAAAGGCTATTTGCCCACGTACGACGCTAGTCAAGCGCCAAAATCTTACGTGGTAGGTCAATTTTGGTTAGATAAACTTAAAAACGCTAATAAGGACTGGTTTACCTTAAACCACTTAGGTATCGTAAGTTATGCTTTAGGCAATATTGACGATGCTAAAAAGTATTTTAACTTATCGATAAGCGCTACTAAAAACTGTTGGGCTTTTAGAAATTTAGCGATGATACAAAAAAATATCGATAAAGACGTTTTAACGGCTTCTAACAATTTAATTCAAGCAGTTTTACTTAACAATAGTTATACGCCACTTATTATCGAGTGTGGCGAAACACTTATTAAATGTAAAAACTACAAGCGTTTTAAAGATTTATATTTTACCTTAGATGATAAAGTTAAATCAAACGGCAGGGTTCGTATGTTACTTGGCGCTTGTTATGCAAATCTTAATATGTTAGATAAAGCTAAACAAATTATTAATAAAGATTTAGTCGTTGACGATATCAAAGAGGGTGAATACGCCCTGTCTGCAATTTGGGTTGATATTTATAAAAAAGAGCTTGCTATTAAACTTAGTAAGAAAGAAGACGAAATTTCAGATGACGAAGTATTAAAAAACTACCCGTTGCCGTACGAATTGGATTTTCGTATGCATTAAACTATTAAAAGGAGTTTATTATGAAGCACAATATGGTTAAAACTTTAACCCCTATAAAAACTAATTACGTGGATAACGATTTTTATTTTAAGGTTTGGAATAGAACTTACAAAACTGGTTCAGACCCGATTTTTTCTTCAATCGTATCAGACGGGCAAGAACTTTTATCTTCCCCCATACGTTTAGTTAGCGAAATCGGTGGCAAAGAGTTTGTTTTTGATGGGTTTAAAACTTCCCCCTTAAACGAAGTTACGGACGAATCCGCCGTATGCTTGCAATATACAAACAAAAACGCAACTTTAATTAATACCGCAATTAAAACCGAGTACGACGGTATGGTGGATTGCACCATTACGCTTTCTTCGCAAGGGCGTACGGTTGCGCAAGTTTTCGGGCTAGAGCAAAGCGACTTAAGCGATAGGGTAATTTCTAAGTTATGGTTAGAAATCCCCTTAAAAAAGGAAGTTGCTAAATTTTATCACTACGCCGAGCAGTGCAGGATAGAAATCGACGGTGTAAAAACCGATTTTCCCACTTGCATATATCAGGCTGGGGAGATGGCTAAAAAATCAATTAAAATGCCGTTTAGACCACAAGTTTACGTCGGTAACGACGACGTGGGTTTATCAGTTATGTTTGAAAGCGATAAAAACTGGCAGGTTGCCGACGATTCAAACGCAATTGAATTTATCGTCAATGATAACGACGTCGTTTTAAGGCTACATTTATTAGATGAGAAGCCTTTTTTATGGAAGGATAAATCGGGCAGTCAGTTAGAAGATTTAACGCCGTTTTCTTTTAGATTAATGTTAATGGCAACCCCCGTTAAGCCACTATCTGATAATATTTACACCGAAAGACCTTTACATATAGACTGTTTTAAAAAGATTTTAGTCGATTACGAGGACTTTTTATTTAGCCCCTTCGAGGATACTGGCGAAATCGCTTTCGACCGTATAAAAAGACTTGGTGTAAACACTTTATATATACACGAAAAGTGGAACGATATACAAAATTCGCCCATACTAACAAAAAAGGCGGCGGATAGGCTTAAACTTATAGTTAAAGAGGGGCATAAGCGTGGTATAAAGGTTATACCTTACTTCGGGTATGAGTTTTCTACTTTATCACCATTGTTTGGTGAATACGCTAAAGAGTTTTTATATAGCGACGTAAATTGGTTTTGGTACAGAGTGCCGTATCAACGTGCGTTAAAAGTTTGTTACAATAGTAACTATAAAGAAATCTTCGTTAAAGTCTTAATTAAGCTTTGCGACGAGTTTGGTTTCGACGGTTTATATTTAGATTCTATCTTTACTACCACCCCTTGTACTAATACCGAGCATGGTTGTGGTTATATGGGTTTTGACGGTAAAATTCACCCTACGTATCCCATTTTTGCCGTACGTGATTTATTTAAGACGTTGTATTTGGAATTACAAAAACGTGGTAAAACGTTAAACAACCACTCTTACGGTAACTTCCCGACGTGTGTGTTGCCGTACGTTACTTCTTTATGGGAAGGCGAGTCTTTACAAGCGTTATTTATGAAGGGTGAGTTAAAAGATTTGCCAGAAGATTATTATCGCGCATTATATACCGGTAAAAGCATAGGCGTACCAGTATATATGCTTTGCTATTCTAATCCGCCAGTTTGGACGTATACGCAAGCGGTTTCTAACGCGTTATTATTTGGAGCGTTGCCAAAACCCGTTGATACTGGCGCTCCGTTAGAAGAAACTTCTATTTTATGGAAAGTTTTAAAAGAATTTAAGGCTAAAAAAGCAAAATTCGTTCCTTACTTTAAGGGCAATATAACGACGTCCGACCAAACTATAAAAGTAAGTTATTACGATAATAAAAAATCAAATTTATTAATTGTGGCAAATACTAAAAATTCACCGTCGGGCAAGGTTAGCGTATACTTGCCAAATGCTGTTAAAAAGCTGGTTAACGCAGTAACGGGTGAAATTTTAGGTGAAAATATCAACACGTTTAGCGTTGAATTTGATAAATTTGATTATTCCATTGTAAAGGTGGTTAAATAGTTATGAGCAATTTTTTATTAGGTGTTAATTATTGGGATTCCGTTTCCGGTACGGATATGTGGAAAAATTGGTCGGAAGAAGTCGTTTATAACGACCTAAAAGCATTAAGCGAAAACGGTGTGCGCCATTTAAGGGTTTTCCCTAATTGGCGAGATTTTCAACCAGTAAAAAAGTTATACGGTTGGAGCAATACTTTTAGAGAATACGCTTTTGGCGATAACGAAGACTATTTGCCTTACGGCGCTGACGGGGTAGACCCAGTTATGATAGAGCGCTTTAAGACGTTTGCAAAAATTGCCGATAGTTTTAATATGACGCTTACGGTTTCTATTTTAACGGGTTGGATGAGTGGTCGTATGTTTGCGCCACCAGCGTTCGACGGTAGAAATTTAATTACCGACCCAGAAGTCCGTGTATGGACCAACCGTTACGTAAAGGCCATCGTTACTGCGTTTAAGGATATAAAAAACGTGGTTATGTGGGACGTTGGTAACGAGTGTAATTGCTTACAAATGCTTTCAAATAGGTACGAGGCGTATTCTTGGATGGCGTTTATGGTAAACACTATTAAATCGATAGACAGCACCCGTCCTATAGCGTCTGGTATGCATGGGCTTTCTGTAAACGACGGCGTTTGGAATATTACCGACCAGGGTGAACTTGCTGATTTGCTTACAACCCACCCGTATCCGTCGCCATCAGTTCTAGGTGATAGAGAGCCTTACAACTCTTTAAGGACTAGTATTATACCTACTTTGCAAAGTGAATATTATTCGGCAATCGGTAAAAAACCTTGTATGATACAAGAGCAAGGCACTTTTTCTACTACAATAGGCAACAACCAAATGGCAGGTGATTTTTTACGCGTAAACGTTTTGTCTGCTTATGCAAACAACTTAAAAGGTTATCTTTGGTGGTGTGGTATGGAGCATTTAGATTTACAAAAAGCACCATACTCTTGGTCTATGATAGAAAGGGAGTTAGGCTTATTATTTAAGGACCGCACTCCTAAACCTGTTGCTATCGAAATGAAAAAACTTTCATCAGTTATGCAAAATTTACCTGATTTACAAGATAAGCAAATAGATGCCGTTTGTGTTTTACCACGTGGTGATAATTTTAAAATGGCAACTTCGGCATATATTTTTGCAAAACAGGTTGGGTTTAACGTTAGTTTTGATATAGCTGATACAATCCCTAAAAAGAGCCAAAACTATATTTTACCTGCAATCAACGGGTGGGAAGTAACCTTCCGTCGCACGTACGATTATTTGCTAGAGCGTGTGCATAACGACGGTGCAAAACTATTAATCACTTACGACGGTGGTCAACTTACCGAGTTTGATAGGGTAACGGGTTTAACTTCTTTGGGCATGAAGTTAGGTTCTACCCATATTGCAACGTTTAACGGCGCTAGTATTACCTATAAAAATAGTAAGGAACTTTTGCTTAAAGCAACGACTGCAACCGTTTTAGCAAAAGATGAAACCGGCAACCCCGTTTTAACCAAAAATAATTTCGGCAAGGGCGAAGTATACTTTTTAAATTTTGCGCCAGAAATTATCGCAAACGATACTTTATACGGTTATAATCCAGATAAATCACAAGAGTTTTATAAAGTGTATGAACAAGTTTTTGGTAATTTAAAAAACAACTATATATTAAATAGTAACAATCCGTATATAGGTGTAACGCAATCTAAGTGCGATAACGGTTATATTATTACCGCCATAAATTATTCGGATAGACCACAAAAATTCGACTGTAATACTAATATCAATTATAACGTTACGGTTTTATATGGCAATACGTCTAAAGATATACCTGCTTGTGATGGATTGATTATAAAGCTTATCAACAAATAGTCAAAAAAAGGCTTATCATTTTTGTTTTGGTAAAAATAAATTTACTTTTTTCAAAAAAAGTGATTAAAAATCGTTGACAACTACATTTTAAAGGTTTACAATGATATCAATTAAAAAATGCGTTGAAGATATTAAGCATTTAAGGGTAGTTTTCAGAGAGCCGTCGTTTGGTGTGAGGCGGTAAACGATTTTAAATGCAGTCTCGTATCGGAGCAGGGGTCTGAAAGGTCATAGTAAGATACCTCGGGGGGACCCGTTACAGTCTAAGGGTTTAATAGAACCTACTAAGTGGTCTTTTTAAGACAATACGGGTGGTACCGTGGTTGCAAGTCAATCATCCCGCAGTGATACTGCGGGTTTTTTTATTGTCGGCTACTGCGCAATATCTAATTTATTTTTGACGACAAAATGCTACAAATTACTTCGTGTTTTATTCGGTTACATACTTTTCAAGTATGCTCCCTTATAATAACACTTGTCCTTTTTGCATTTTATTCGTCAAATCGCTAACGCTAATCAATTATCTATTGCTCCGTAGCCTCCGTTTAGACAATATATCGTTTTTGTTAATCAATACGTTTCGCTCCGTAGCCTTATTTTGTCATTGTGAGTGAGCGAAAGCGAGCGTGACAATCTCCTAAATCACTTTAAACCTTGTCATTAAGAATAAGAGCATTTTTGCAAAAATATATCAATAAATATTAAAATCAAAAGCATTAATCATTAGACCGTTTTTACGGCAAAGGGAGTTTTTATATGAAAAAAATTATCGTTTCAGACATAACTTTAAAGGCTATTAAAGAGCAAGATTTATCTTTAACTTTTCGTGAGAAGTTGGCTATTAGCGAAAGTTTAGATAAAGCAAAAGTTGATTCTATTTGCTTACCTTGTTTATCTAATAGCAAAGAGGACGAGGTTATCTATCGCACTATTGCGTCTTCAATTAATAACGCAACCGTTATGATAGAAGTAGGCGCTTGCGAAGACGGAGTTAAAACAGCAAGCGAGTGCGTTAAAAACTCATTAAAATCGGGGTTACAGGTTGCTATGCCGGTATCTACCGCACAAATGGAATATTTTTATCATGCAAAAGCACCCGTTATGCTCGGTAAAATTAAAGAGCTTATTGAAAAATCGGTTAATCTTTACGAAACTGTTGAGTTTGTTGCAAAAGATGCTTTCCGTGCAGAAGCAGGCTTTTTAGTAAGTGCAATTAAAACGGCTTGCGACGCAGGTGCTTCGGCGGTAACTATTTTTGATGACAATGGCGAAGCTTTTCCTGAAGATTTTTATAACGTAGTTAAAGAGGTTAAAGACGCTTGCGATATTAAAGTTTTCGTTTGTCCGTCGGATAAGTTTAAGATGGCAACGGCTTGCGCTATTCAAGCAATTAAAGCAGGGGCTGACGGCGTAATAACTTCAATGGTTGGCGACTATCTTAAAACCGACGTTTTAGCTGACGTATTCCGTGCTAAAAAGTTCGATTTAGACGCATTTATAGACGTAGACGTAACCAACGTAAAAAGCATTTCTCAAGCAATTGCTTCTATCACAGATAAAGCCGTTTTAGAAGAAATCTCAGGGGACGTATCAGTTGGTTTTATCGATAGTAGTGCAAATTTAAAAGACGTTGCTACCGTAGTTAAGCAACTTGGTTACGAGCTTTCCGATACCGATTTAGGTAATATCTACGACGAAGTTAAAAAACTTTTAAACGGTAAAGAAACTATTGATATTAAAGAACTTGAAGCAATTATAGCATCTTCGGCTATGCAAGTTCCGTCAACTTATCATTTAATCAACTACGTGGTAACTAGCAGTAACGTTATACCGGCAACCGCAAACGTTACCTTAGAAAAATGTGGCGAGCGTTTTACTGGCGTTTCCACGGGTGATGGTCCTATCGACGCTTCTTTCCATGCGATAGAACAAGTTATCGGTCATCATTACGAGCTTGACGACTTCCAAGTACACGCAGTAACAAAGGGTAGGGAAGCAGTTGGTTCGTCAATAATTAGACTCCGCGCAGATGGTAAACTTTACCCCGGCAACGGTGTTTCTACCGATATTGTAGGCGCATGTATCCGCGCATATATCAATGCTATTAACAAAATTGTACACGAAGGTAACAAATAATGAAACTTGCATTTTCAGATAAACATATCCCGTCGTCATCTTTTATAGAACTTTGCAATACTGCTTTTGATTACGGTTTCGACGGTTTTGAAATATCCGATGCGGAAGTTGAAAAATCTTCCCATAGCGATAGTATTTTTAGGTCCAACTGCACGGTAGATGCTAAGCGTAAACTCGTAAATCGTCATATAACGATTACCGTTTTAGGTTGTCCTGAAAGAATTTCTTACACGGCAGACGGCGCGGTAATCGTTAAATACGTTGAATACGCTTCAATCGCATCGGTAAATAGCGTTGTTTTACGCGCTGACGTAATTCCAGACGACGCTACGCTTAAACAAATTTTAACCCCTGCCGTTACTTTGGCTGAAAATTTAGGTGTTTCAATTTTGCTTGAAACTACTGGTCCGCTTTCCAAAACGGAAAAGGTTTTAGAGGTAATTAATTTATTCTCTTCAGCATGCTTAAAAGTTTGTTGGAATATTCGTGAAACTTATTTTACCGCTGGTGAATCTGCTGATACCACCATCCAAATGCTCGGCGCGTATATCGGTTACGTCAGATTAGGTGATAGGTTAAACGATAAAAACGTACTTATCGGCGATGGTGAACTCCCTGTAAAAGATTTTATGAACGCTTTACGCTCGTTAAACTACGACGGTTACGTTTGCGCAAGCGACGCTGGGGAGATAACTTCACCCGATATAATTTTAACTCATTTTAACTCGTATCTTAAAAAGACAACGGATAACGGGGTTCATAAACCCATATATTATAACCGTAGTAAGACTGGTACGCACCCTTGGAAGAAGTACGACGTTTTAGACGTAACTTTTTCCGACGTGTTGGACGAAATGGCTAATAGCTATCCCGACCAGTACGCGTTTAAGTATACTACTTTAGACTATACTAGGACGTACTCACAATTTAGGGACGACGTAGATAAGGTAGCGCAAGCGCTTATATCTTTGGGTGTTGAACCTGGTCATCACGTAGCGGTATGGGCAACTAACGTCCCTCAATGGTTTTTAACCTTTTGGGCAACGGTAAAAATCGGCGCAGTTTTGGTAACTGTAAATACCGCTTATAAAATTCACGAAGCAGAATATTTACTTCGTCAATCGGATACACACACGTTGGTTATGATTGATTCTTGCAAAGATTCCGATTATAAAGCAACTATTGAAGAATTATGTCCAGAACTTAAATCCGTTACCCCTGGTCAGCCGTTATATTCTAAAAAGTTACCGTTTTTACGTAACGTGGTTACGGTAGGCTTTAATATGGACGGTTGTTTGGAGTGGAACGATTTTATCAAGCGTTCGTCGCTCGTCCCTAAGGAAGAAGTTCGTCGTCGCGCATCTATGGTTAACCCCGACGACGTTTGCAATATGCAATATACTTCTGGTACTACCGGTTTCCCAAAAGGCGTTATGCTTACGCATAGAAACATTATTAACAACGGCAAAATTATCGGCGATAGGATGGATACTTCCACCGCTGATAGGATGATGATTCAAGTCCCCATGTTCCATTGTTTCGGTATGGTGCTTTCCATGACCAACATGATGACGCACGGCGGTACTATTTGTCCGATGCCGTATTTCTCGCCAAAATCGTCGCTCGCTTGTATCAATGATGAAAAAATAACTTGCTTTAACGGCGTTCCCACGATGTTTATAGCAATGTTTAACCATGCGGATTTTGCTAAAACGGACTTTTCACACATGCGTACGGGGATAATGGCAGGCGCAAACTGTCCGCCCGACTTAATGCGTCGTGCTTCGGTTGAAATGAACATGAAAGAAATCATCAGCGTTTACGGTCAGACTGAAGCTTCCCCTGGTTGCACTATGGGTGAAGTCAACGAGGACTTAGACCACCGTGTAGAAACCGTTGGTAGCGCTTTCCCTGGGGTAGAGTGTAAGATTATCGACC
Organism: Clostridia bacterium; assembly: GCA_017624285.1. Lineage (GTDB taxonomy): Bacteria > Bacillota > Clostridia > Christensenellales > Borkfalkiaceae > UBA11475. Next base: position 28,823 of record JAGANI010000042.1, on the reverse strand, counting down.
CCGAAACTGGCGAGGAGTTGCCCGACGGCGAAAATGGTGAGTTCGTTGCGCGTGGTTATAACATCATGAAGGGCTACTACAAAATGCCAAAGGCTACCGAGCAAACTATCGACGCCGACGGTTGGCTTCATAGTGGGGATATCTGTTGCCGTACGCCTGACGGCTATTATAAGGTAACGGGTAGACTTAAAGATATGATTATCCGTGGTGGCGAAAACTTATACCCAAGGGAAATTGAAGAGTTCTATTTAACCCACGATAAAGTTAAAGACGTTCAAGTTGTAGGTGTTCCTGACGAGCGTTATGGCGAAGAAGCTTGCGCTTGGATAATTCTTAAAAAGGGTCAAACCGCAACGGAAGCCGATATGCGTGAATACGGCAATCAAAACATGGCAAAGCATAAAGTTCCAAGATATTTTATCTTTACTGAAGAATTCCCCATGAACGCAGCAGGCAAAATCTTAAAATATAAAATGAAGGAAACTTCTATCGATATTTTAGGTCTTAAAAAATAACTATAAAAAAATAAAACTTTGTTTTAAAATCTTTATATATAATATTTTAAAAAAGTAAACCATCGCTTAAAAAAATTTAAAAACATGCGAAAAATTCGTTTAATTTTATTGACAAACGTTTTTGCGTGTGCTAAACTTATCACATAATTAATAAAAAGGCTAAGACGAAGACGGTTTAGACGGGTAGTTTTACAGAGAGTCGGGGGTGGTGTAATCCCGATAAACAAAGTCAAAAACTTATCACTTCCGAGCCGGACGCCCAAAAGCGCAAGCAAGTAGACGCGTCTCGTGATTGCTGCGTTAATGCATACGGCTTAATTGAGCCTGAGTGGCGTATTTTTACGCAATTTGAGTGGTACCGCGGGTACTTGTGATTCACAAGACTCGTCTCAAACGAGACGGGTCTTTTTTGTTTGACCCGTAAAGGAGGTTACTATGAAACAAAACAACACTTTATCACGCTTGGTCGAGATTGCGCTTCGTATTAGAGAAATGCGTAACGTTATGGGCTACTCCGTTTCTGAAATGGCTTCAAAAACCGACGTTTCCGAGGACGATTACCTTTTATATGAATCCGGCACGACCGACATACCTTTTTCCTTCATCCATAAGTGTGCGTTAATTTTCAACGTAGAACTTACCGAACTTTTAGAAGGTCAAGGTGCAAACCTTTCTAGCTACACCGTTACCCGTAAGGGCGCTGGTCAAGACACCGCTAAAGAAGACGGTATTGATATTAAAAACTTAGCGCCTAAATTCCGTGATAAAATCGCGCAACCTTATTGGGTTAGGTATGAGTACTCTTTGGCACAACAAAACAAACCCATACATTTATCTACCCATAGCGGTCAAGAATTCGACCTTGTTTTATCTGGTAGTTTAAAAGTTCAAATTGGCGACCATATCGAAGTTTTAAACGAGGGCGATAGCATTTACTATAATAGTTCTACGCCACACGGTATGATAGCAGTCGGCGGTCAAGACTGTGTTTTCTGCGCGGTTGTTTTACCTGGTGAAGACACTAAGGAAGACGTCGTAAGAAGTTCTATTGCAACCGCTAAAAAGAGCGAAACTTTAATTTGTGAAAAATTTATCAACGCTGTTGAAGACGAAAACGGCGCTTTACAAAAAATTGACTTTAAAAATACTGAGTCTTTCAACTTCGGTTTCGACGTAGTAGATGCTATTGCCGATAAGTATCCCGATAAGCTTGCTATGTTATACGTGGATAAATTCCATCAAGAAAAACGCTTTACCTTTAAAGATATCAAGCGCGCTTCAAACCAATGCGCAAACTACTTTGCATCGCTCGGCATCAAAAAGGGCGATAAGGTTATGCTTGTATTAAAGCGTCATTATCAATTCTGGTTCTCAATGGTGGCGCTCCATAAGTTAGGCGCGGTAGCAATCCCTGCGACCAACCAACTTAAAGAACACGACTTTGAATACCGTTTTAACGCTGCCGGCGTTAAAGCAATTATCTGTACTTCGGACGGCGACGTTGCCGATATCGCGGATAACGCTATTAAAAATTCACCGACGGTAGAAACTAAGATTATCGTTGGTAAGCCCAAGGACGGGTGGCGTAATTTTGATGAAGAATACGTTCGCTTTACCGGTAAATACCCAAGGACGGAAGATAGTTCTCAAGGTGATGACACCGCTTTAATGTTCTTTACGTCAGGTACTACTGGTAACCCCAAAATGGCTGCGCATAAACACACTTACGCACTTGGTCATTACGTAACGGCAAAATACTGGCATTGTTGCCAAAGGGACGGCTTACACTTTACTATTTCCGATACCGGTTGGGGCAAATCGCTTTGGGGCAAACTTTACGGTCAATGGCTGTGTGAAGGCGCTGTGTTCGTATACGACTTTGATAAGTTTGATGCAAGCGATATTTTACCGATGTTTAGCAAGTATCAAATCACTACCTTCTGCGCACCTCCGACAATGCTTCGTATGTTTATTAAGAGCGATCTTCAAAAATACGATTTTAGTTCGGTTAAGCATATGACTACCGCGGGCGAAGCTTTAAATCCTGAAGTTTACCGTCAGTTTGAGCAGGCAACGGGTCTTAAAATTATGGAAGGTTTCGGTCAAACGGAAACTACGCTTACCATTTGCAACCTTGTTGGTACTATGCCTAAAATCGGCTCAATGGGTAAGGCTTCACCTCAATACGACGTCGATATCGTCGACCTTGACGGCAACTCCGTTCCTAATGGTGAAACTGGTGAAATCGTCATCCGTACTGATAAAAATACGCCATGTGGCTTGTTTAAAGAGTATTATCGTGATGCTGGTCTAACAGAAGACGTATGGCACGACGGCATGTATCATACAAAAGATACCGCTTGGCGTGATGAAGATGGATATTTTTATTACGTATCGCGTATTGACGACGTCATCAAGTCATCGGGCTATCGTATCGGACCGTTTGAAATCGAAAGCGTTATTATGGAACTTCCTTACGTATTAGAGTGTGGCGTTTCTGCCGCTCCTGATGAAATCCGCGGTCAAGTAGTAAAAGCTAGTATTGTTTTAACAAAAGACACCGTTCCGTCAGAAGAACTTAAAAAGGAAATTCAAGAATACGTTAAATCACATACAGCACCTTATAAATATCCACGTATTATCGTATTTAAGGACGAACTCCCCAAGACGATAAGTGGTAAAATTCAACGCAACAAGTTATAAGGGCGTTTGTAAGCAAATATATATAAAAAACTTGACAAATATCATATAGATATGATATAATCTCACAAAATATAAAAAGCTAAGACGAAAAGGTCGTTGTTTTAAAGCGTTTAAGAGAGACGGCGGTTGGTGTAAGCCGTTACGTGTAAACATCGATGTAGTTTCCGAGCTGGGAGAAGAACCTACCGTTTATTTTAATCGGTGGCAGTAGACCTACCCCGTAACGTTACGTTAGTACGTAAAAGCTGTAATGCTTTAAGTGGCGTATTTTTACGCAATTTGAGTGGTACCGCGGGCAGTAAGTTAAACACGGCTCGTCTCAAAGGTTATATCTTTGGGACGGGCTTTTTGCTTTTCGTCCGATGGAGGATTTAGTGAACACAGGTTTAGAGTTTAAAATTAAAGAGATGGCGCAACGTATTAAAACCTTACGTGAGATCGAGGGTTTTACCGTTAGCGAGATGGCTTTAAAAACAGGCGTATCAGTAGAAGAATACGAAAGTTGTGAGTCGGGTTTAAAAGACCTTAACTTTGCGTTTTTATATCGTTGTGCAGATGCTTTAAAAGTAGACGTAACCGAAATTATCGACGGTACTGGTCCTCGTCTTGCCGGCTATACCGTAACTCGTGCAGGTGAAGGTCAAGAAATTCAAAAGGCGCACGGTATGACGTATTTTAACTTAGCGTCAGCATTTAAAAACCGTATTGCAGAGCCGTTGTACGTAGTTTCCGATTACGACGATAGTTTACAAAATAAGCCTATTGATTTAACCAGCCACGACGGTCAAGAGTGTGATATCGTAGTTAAAGGTGCGTTAAAAGTTCAAGTAGGTAACCACGTTGAAGTTTTACGTGCAGGCGATAGCATTTATTACGATTCTTCCGTCCCCCACGGTATGATTGCCGTTGATGGGGAAGACTGTGTATTCTACGCATTTGTATTAAATCCGTCAAAAGCGCCCATGTCAACGCTTGTACACGCTAAACAAAAAGACGTTATCTTTGCACCTGTTAAAAAGACGCAAGCAGACGTTAAGCGTGTTTGGGAAGATTTTATTATTCCTACAGAAGATAAAGACGGTGTGTTAAAGAAGATTGATTTTATCAACGACGATAAGTTTAATTTCGCATATGACGTTATCGATAGGTTGGGTGAGCTTTACCCCGATAAAGTCGGTATGTTACACGTCGCTCAAGATAAAACCGAAAATAAATTTACATTTTCACAATTAAAAAGGGCTTCTTCGCAAACTGCCAACTACTTTAAGTCGTTGGGCATTAAAAAGGGCGATAAGGTTATGCTTATATTAAAGCGCCACTATCAGTTCTGGTTTGCTATGCTTGCTCTTCATAAATTAGGCGCGGTAGCAATACCTGCAACTAATCAACTTAAAGAACACGACATCACTTACCGTTTACAAAAGGCAGGTGTAAAGGCGGTTCTCTGTACGGCTGACGGCAAAGTTAGTAAAGAAGTCGAAAAGTCCGTTAAAGAGTGTCCTTTTGTTGAACATTTAATTATGGTCAACGGTAAAGCCGACGGTTGGAGATGTTTTGATGACGAATACCCGCTTTTTTCCGGTAAGTTTGATCGTAACGAAGAAACCGCTTGTGGCGACGACGCTATGCTTATGTATTTTACTTCCGGTACGACGGGTAACCCAAAAATAGCAATGCACAATTACAAATACCCGCTAGGTCATTTTATTACGGCAAAGTATTGGCATTGTGTAAATCCAGACGGCTTGCATTTAACGGTTGCAGATACTGGTTGGGCAAAGGCTGCTTGGGGTAAACTTTACGGTCAATGGCTGTGCGAAGCTGGTATATTCGTTTACGACTTCGATAGGTTCGATGCAAGCGATATTTTACCGATGTTTAAGCAATATAACATCACGACTTTCTGCGCACCTCCGACTATTTTAAGGATGATGGTCAAGCAGGATTTATCTAACTTTGACCTTTCTACTATCGAACATATGACTACCGCGGGTGAAGCTTTAAATCCTGAAGTTTTCCGTCAGTTTGAGCAGGCTACGGGCTTACAGATTATGGAAGGTTTCGGTCAAACGGAAACAACCGTTGCTTTAGCAAATCTTGCTGGTACGACTTCAAAATTAGGGTCTATGGGTAAACCCGTACCGTTATACGATATTAAATTATTAGATTCCGACGGTAAACAAGTCCCCGTAGGTGAAGTTGGCGAAATCTGCTTCAACGTATCCCACGGCAAGCCCAACGGTTTATTTACCGGTTACTATAAGGATGAAGAAAAGACTTTAGAGTGTTGGCACGACGGCTATTACCACACAGGCGATACCGCTTGGCGTGATGAAGACGGTTATTTTTGGTACGTTGGCAGGGTGGACGATTTAATTAAATCTTCCGGCTACCGTATCGGACCTTTCGAAATTGAAAACGTCATTATGGAACTTCCTTACGTGTTAGAGTGTGGCGTTTCTGCCGAGCCTGACGAAGTTCGTGGTCAAGTAGTTAAAGCAAGTATCGTTCTAGTTAAAGGAACAGAGCCTAGCGACGAACTCAAAAAGGAAATTCAAGATTACGTTAAAACGCGTACCGCGCCGTATAAATATCCACGTGTTATCGTATTTAAGGACGAACTCCCCAAAACGACAAGTGGTAAAATTCAACGTAACAAGCTTTAATTTTTACTTAGGTTATTAACCGTTAAATTAAAAAACAAAAGCCCACGTTACCCATCAAAAGGGTTTCGGGCGGTAAGAGGTATATTATGAAATACGATATTAAAATCACAAAAACCGCTACACCAAAGGCAAAGCCTGTTGATGAATCTAAATTAGGTTTCGGTAGGGTATTTACCGACCATATGTTTATGATGAACTGGTCCGACAAAAAGGGTTGGTATGATGGTAGGATTGTTCCGTTTGGCGATATTCCTATTCATCCAGCTTCCACCGTTTTACACTACGGTGCAGAAATTTTTGAAGGTATGAAGGCTTACCGTACGGTTAAGGACGAAATCGTTATGTTCCGTCCTACTGAAAACATCAAAAGACTTAATAACAGTGCTGAGCGTTTATGTTTACCCGCTTTAGACGAAGAAGGCTGTCTTGATATTTTAAAGACGCTTGTAGAGCTTGAAAAAGACTGGGTACCCCATGCAGACGGTACTGCGTTATATTTAAGACCTTACCTTATCGGCAACGACCCACACCTTGGCGTACACGCCGTACACGAAGCGTTATTCGTAGTAATTTGCTCACCCGTAGGCGCTTATTATGCTGAAGGCATCAATCCAGTAAAAATCGCTATCGAATCACAAGACGTTAGGGCAGTTAGGGGTGGTACTGGTTACGCTAAATGCGGTGGTAACTACGCAGCATCTTTAAGGGCTGGTCAACGTGCTGAAAACGCTGGTTACACCCAAGTATTATGGCTTGACGGTGTTGATAGAAAGTATATTGAAGAAGTCGGCAGTATGAACGTTATGTTCAAAATCGACGGTAAAATTGTTACACCTGCCTTAACGGGGTCCGTACTTCCAGGTATTACCCGTAAATCTTGTGTAGAACTTTTAAAAGACTGGGGCTATCAAGTAGAAGAAAGACTTTTCTCCGTGGACGAACTTTTCGACGCTGCTAAAAACGGCAAGTTAGAAGAAGCGTGGGGTACTGGTACTGCGGCAGTTATTTCACCTATCGGTAAACTTTTCTACCAAGGTAACGAGTATGTCGTTTCCAATAACGAAATCGGCGCGTTAACCCAAAAACTTTACGATAATTTAACTGGTATTCAATGGGGTAAACTTCCCGATGATAAAGGTTGGATAGAATTCGTCTGCAAGGGCTAATATGATAAAAAATTATAAAAGGGTTTATATTCTTGCAGGGCATTACGGTAGTGGTAAAACTAATATTGCCGTAAACCTTGCGTTGAAGATAAAAAAAGACGGTTATCCCGTCAATATTGCTGATTTAGACATAGTAAACCCATATTTTAGGACTAAAGATAGCTTAAAAGAACTAGAAGAAGCAGGTATAAGGTTAATATCGCCGACGTATGCAAATACTAACGTCGATTTACCCGCTCTCCCGCAGGAGGTTTACGCGCTTGTTCAACAAAAATCGGCAAAGGCAGTTTTCGACGTCGGTGGCGACGATCGCGGTGCTTATGCGCTCGGTAGATACGCCCCGTATATTTTAGAAGAAAACGATTACGAAATGTGTTTTGTGGTAAATTTTTTCCGTCCGTTAACGCGCACGGCTGAAGACGCTTTAACCGTCATGCGTGAGATTGAGTTGGCTTCAGGCATCAAGTTTACTGCAATTATAAACAACTCAAACGTAGGGGCGCTCACGGATAGGGAAGCCGTTTTATCAACTGTGTCTGAAGTTGAAAAACTTTCTTCTTTATCGGGCTTGTCGGTAATTTTAACTACCGTATCCCAAAATTTATTACCACATTTTAACGGGTTGGATGTTTTCCCGCTGGAACTTCAGCAAAAATATTACGATATCAAGGAGTAAATATTATGGCAAAAGTTACTATTGACTTCAACGTATGTAAGGGCTGTGGGCTTTGCGTAAACGCTTGTCCTAAAAAAATTATCGCTCTTTCAACGGATAAATTAAATGCAAAAGGACATTCCCCTGCGGAAGTTATCAATCAGGATTTATGTATCGCTTGCGCTTTTTGCGCAACTATGTGTCCCGATTGCGCTATTACCGTAGAAAAGTAGAGGTGTAATATGACAGATAAAGTTTTAATGAAAGGCAACGAGGCTATTGCCGAAGCCGCTATTAAAGCAGGTTGTAGGCACTATTTCGGTTATCCGATAACCCCCCAAACGGAAATCGCCGCTTATATGGCTAAGCGTATGCCAAAAATCGGTGGTACGTTTTTACAGGCTGAAAGTGAAGTTTCCGCTATCAATATGGTATACGGCGTAGCCGGCGCAGGTTATAGGGTTATGACGTCTTCGTCAAGCCCCGGTATCTCCTTAAAGCAAGAAGGTATCTCTTATATCGTCGGTGCTGATTTACCCGCGCTTATCGTAAACGTTCAACGTGGTGGGCCTGGTTTAGGTGGTATTCAACCGTCGCAATCCGATTACTTCCAAGCAACTAAGGGTGGTGGCCACGGCGACTATCGTCTTATTTGTTTAGCGCCCGCATCCGTACAAGAAATGGCGGATTTAACCATAAAAGCTTTCGATTTAGCAGATAAATATCGTATGCCGGCAATGTTACTTGCTGATGGCACTATGGGTCAAATGATGGAACCCGTTTCTATCCCGGAAGTAACTGCTAAACCCGTTGATAAGCCTTGGGCTGCAAACGGCACTAAGGGCGAAAGAAAGCATAATATTATCAACTCTTTATACTTAAAACCCGAAATTTTAGAAAAGGTTAACTTTGAAAGATTCGAGCGTTATGCTCAAATTGAAGCAAACGAAGTTATGTATGAAGAATACATGATGGACGATGCAGAGTACTGCGTAGTTGCGTTTGGTATTGCATCGCGTGTTTCTAAAAACGCCGTAACCGAAGCGAGAAAGCAGGGTATCAAGGTTGGTTTAATTAGACCTATCACTTTATGGCCCTTCCCTAAGGACGTGTTAAACGCCGCTGCTGATAAGGTTAAAGGTTTTATTTCGGTTGAACTTTCTATGGGTCAAATGATTGAAGACGTTCGTTTAGCAACCAACTGCAAAAAACCCGTAGTTTTATGCAATAGGGCAGGTGGTATGATACCTTCACCCGAACAAGTGCTTGATAGCATTAAAAATCTTGCAAAGGAGGTAAAATAATGGCTACTGTATTTAAAAAGCCTCAGGCTCTTACTGACGTTCCTTTACACTATTGTCCAGGTTGTACGCATGGTATTATCCACCGTTTAGTTGCTGAAGCTTTGGACGAATTAGGCATCGTTGGCAAAACCATAGGCGTTGCGCCCGTTGGTTGTGCAGTTATGGCGTACGATTATTTTGCCTGCGATATGTTAGAAGCCGCTCATGGTAGAGCACCTGCCGTTGCAACCGGCTTAAAACGTTGTATGCCTGATAACGTTATCTTTACCTATCAAGGCGACGGCGATTTAGCGTCTATCGGTATGGCTGAAACCGTTCACGCTGCAACTAGAAATGAAAATATAACTATAATTTTTGTAAACAACGCTATTTACGGTATGACCGGTGGTCAAATGGCACCCACTTCACTTCCTGGTCAAGTTACGCAAACCTCCCCATATGGTAGGGACGTTAAAACACAAGGTTTCCCGATTAAAGTTTCCGAACTTTTATCTTCCTTAGACGGTCCTGAGTATATCGAACGTGTTGCAGTAAATAACGTTAAAAACGTTAAAAACGCTAAAAAGGCTATTTTAAAAGCCTTCAAAAACCAAATAGAAGGTAAAGGTTTCTCTCTTATCGAAGTCGTTTCTTCTTGTCCTACCAACTGGGGTATGACTCCTCAAAAGGCGCTCGATTGGGTTGAAGAAAACATGATACCTTACTATCCTTTGGGCGTATACAAAGATAAAAGCGCTAATAAGGAGGACTAAGTTATGACTACACAAGTTTTAATTGCAGGTTTCGGTGGCCAAGGCGTACTTTTTGCAGGTAAGTTTTTGGCATATAAAGGTTTGCTTGAAGATAAGCAGGTAAGCTGGTTACCTTCTTACGGTCCGGAAATGCGTGGTGGTACGGCAAACTGCTCAATCATCATTAGCGACGACCCAGTAGGTTCTCCTATCGTTTCTAACCCTGACGTTTTACTCGCGATGAACTTACCTTCTTTAGATAAGTACGAAAACGAAGCCGTACCCGGTTCGGTAATCATCGTTGATAGCACTTTAATTGCTAGAAAGTTAACCCGTACGGACGTTAAAGCGTTTTACATCCCAGCGACAAAAATGGCAAAGGATATGAACGCTCCCAACCTTGCTAATATGATTATGATTGGCAAAATGATTAAAGAGTCTAACGCTGTTTCTATCGATAATTTAGAAGACGCTATGAAGAAGGTCGTACCCGCTAAAAAGGCTGATTTAATCGGTGTAAATATGCAAGCAGTAATGCTTGGTTATAATTATTAATCAATTTTATAAAATAAAAACGCCCCTTTTTGGGGCGTGTTTTTTTGCTTTTAAATATAAAACGATGGGGTACGTATAGCGCTTTTTTAAATAAAAAGGCAAGTTTTAACGTTTATTTAGTTGTTTTAACACCTTTAATCCTTCCGTAACGTTATCACTTGTAAACATACGGCAACCCATATCAATTGCTTTTTGGTAGTGGTAAACGGTATCAGGCACTAAAATGCAAGTTAAAACGTCGTTATCTTTAGCGTGCTCGTAATCGGCTTTATAGCCAACGTCGTTATCTTCGTCCTTACGCCAAATTGCAGTCCAGTCCAAAAAACTTTCAAGCGGGGTAGTGGCTACGTCTTTATAGTCGTAACCGATATACCCGTGTATCATAAACTTAGCAGGCCACTTTTTGTCAACGTACTCTAACACTTTTTGCGAAAAACTGTTTATCATACTTCTATCTTCTAAGTGGTATTTAATAATTAAATCTATAAGTTTATCGATACATGTGTAAGCCCAGTCTTCGCCAAGTTCTTCAGGGTATTCTTTAAGTTCCCAGTTTATTAGCGCGTTTGTGGTAGAAATATAATCTAAAAACTCTATTACGGTGGGTATTTTTTCGTTTAAAAACTTTTCGTCCTTAAAGCTACCGGCGTCAAGTTTTTTAAGTTCTTCAAGCGTCGTTTGGTCAACAAAACCGACCCCGTTAGTGGTTCTTTCTACCGATCTATCGTGTATAAGTACTAAATGCCCGTCTTTTGTGGTGCGTACGTCGGTTTCAATAACGTCAACCCCCAAATCTATCGCCGATTTAAATGCAGGCATAGTGTTTTCGGGGTAGTTAAATCTATCGCCACGGTGTGCGCCAAATAAAATTTTATTGCTTTTTAATATAGGGTTATTACACTTCATATCACTAAATATCTATCGTATACGTTTGACGGCGTTTTATAACTTCGCTTTCCGCTTGCGACCATTGCGCTCTTACTGCTGTATTGCTTTCAAGCGTGGGGTCGGATACAACGTCGGTTATGCCGTCTTCAACAACGTTTTTAACTATTCTACCAATGCAAGCGGCGGTAAAGCCTAAACTTTTATATTCAGGACGTACTGCTGCAAGGGTAAGTTCAACGGCATCGGGTTTTTTAATGGTTTTAAGTAGGTCTATAATAGAAAATAGGTTAAGTTTACCGTTATGCTTTTTTATTGTTTTACCTATTGCAGGCAATAATACCATAAACGCGACAACTTGATCGTTTTCATCCACCAAAATAGATAAATATCTTGGGTTTATAATCAAAGTAAATTGCTCTAATACGGCTTTTTTAGCATCGCCAGTTATGTCTACAAATAAATCCAAATCTTTATATGCAGCGTTGTAGCAATCAAAAAACTTATCGCCGTATCTTTTAACGATTTCCTTTATGGGTAACGTTCCAGCAACTTCTCTTATTTTGTACTTTCGTTTAATAAAATCTGAAAGTTTTAAGTATTTATTAAATAAAGCGTCGCCCTGTTTTGGGAAGGTTATCTTTTGTTCAATCCAAACGGATTCTTCTTTATACCCAAGTTTATCCATAAATTCAGGGTAATATGGGTAATTATAGTAAGTTGCGTAAGACCCGTGTTTATCAAACCCGTAGGTAAGCATACCTTCACGGTCGGTATCGTTAAAGCCCCAAGGCCCGTGTAAACGATTCATCCCGTTTTCTTTACCAAACTGCTTAACGGCGTCAAGTAAAGCTTTTGCGACTTCGATATCTTCAACAAAATCAAAGCGTGAAAACCTTATTGCATTTTCATTATAAACGCGGTTAGACTCATTTACAATTATCCCTGCTATACGCCCAACTAAACGGTCGCCTTTGTACGCCAAAAACGCTTTTACCTTACAGCCCTTTGCCGGGGGATTTTTCTTCTCGTCAGAAATTGTCATTTCATCAGCGATAAAAGACGGTACGTAGTAGGGGTTATCTTTATAAAGTTTTATCGGAAAAGTTGCAAAAGCCTTCCAATCTTTTTTAGTTATAACTTCTTTTACGGTAATCATAATTACTCCAATGTAAAATATAATTAAATAAATTATATCATAATTTCAATTAATTATCAATTTTAATTAAAAAAATAAAAAATACTTTTTTAAAAGGCGTTTTGTTATAAAAAATTGCATACGTATTTGCTATTTGCAAACAAAAACGCCTAAAACTAGGCGTTTTTATAATTAAAATTATTTTTTTAGATAAGCTCTTTTGCTTTATTTGCAATATTTTCAGCAGTAAAGCCGTATTTAGTAAACAACGTTTTAGCGGGTGCAGATTCACCAAAATGGTCTATGCAAATAGTATCGCCGTCAAGGCCAACGTATTTACCCCAAGCGATGCTTGCGCCTGCTTCAACGGCAAGTCTAGCCCTAACGGACTTAGGTAATACGCTTTCTTTATAATCGGCAGGTTGCTTATCAAAAGCTTCCATACACGGCATAGAAACAACTCTTGCATCAATGCCATGTTCTCTTAATATCTCTTTAGCCTTTATCGACGGATATACTTCCGAACCCGTCGCTATAATAATAACTTGTGGTTCGTCGCCGTCTTCTTTAGCAATAACGTAACCACCTTTAAGTGCTTCCTCGCCCGAGCCGTTTAACATGGGTAAAGTCTGGCGTGAAAGTGCAATCGTAGTGGGGCAGTTTGCCTTTAATGCATAAATCCAAGCAGCTGTGGTTTCTCTACCGTCAGCGGGGCGGAATACGTTCATATTAGGCGTAGCACGTAATGCGGATAAATGCTCGATAGGTTCGTGCGTAGGGCCGTCTTCACCAACGCCGATAGAGTCGTGCGTCATAACGTAAACGATAGGCAATTTCATAATAGAAGCCATACGCATAGCGCCTTTCATGTAATCGGTAAACACAAAGAACGTTGCGCAATACGGTATAACGCCACCGTGTAAATACATGCCGTTTACAATAGCGCCCATAGCGTGTTCACGTATACCAAAGTGCATGTTTTGGCCATTTCTATACTGACTGGTAAAATCACCAAAAGCCTTCATGACGGATTTATTTGACGGACCTAAGTCAGCCGAGCCACCCATAAGGTTGGGTACGTAGTTTATAAGTTTATTAAGCACCGTTGAAGAATATCCTCTAGAAGCGTCGTCTTTAGCAAATTCCCAAAGGTCGGTTTTATCGGATAAATCAACGATTTCGTTACTGATCCACTTTTTATATTCTTTAGCAAGTTCGGGGTACGCCTTTTCGTACTTATTAAATAGCTTTTTCCAATCGGATGAAACCTTTTCACCCTTTTTGATGGAAGCTTTCTTAAATTCTTCAACCTCTTCAGGGATGGTAAAGGCGGGGTAATCGTAACCAAGTGCTTGCTTTGTTTTTGTGGTATTTTCAAGTCCTAAGGGAGCACCGTGGCAATCAGCCTTGCCCGCTAAGGGTGAGCCGTAACCGATTACCGATTTTATTATGATAAGCGAGGGCTTAGTCTTTTCCTTTTTAGCTTTAGCAATCGCCTTAGAAATTGCTTTTACGTCGTTAGCATCTTTTACGTATAAAACCTGCCAACCCATCGCTTCGTGCGTTTTGCCAACGTCTTCTTTAAAAGCGATATCGGTGTTACCTTCGATAGTGATGTCGTTATCGTCGTATAAAACGATAAGTTTGCCAAGTTCAAGCGTGCCTGCAAGTGAAGCAGCTTCGTACGCGATACCTTCTTGCATACAGCCGTCGCCACAAAGCGCGTAAGTGTAGTGGTCTACTATTTTATAACCGTCTTTATTAAACTTATTGGCAAGGCGCGCTTCAGCAATAGCCATACCAACGGCGTTGGCGATACCTTGACCTAAAGGACCGGTAGTGGTTTCCACACCAGGGCAAACGTTAACTTCGGGATGTCCGGTACAGATAGAATTTTCCTGACGGAAAGTTTTAATATCTTCAATAGAAACGTCGTAACCAAAAACGTGTAAAAGCGCGTAGTTAAGCATAGAACCGTGCCCTGCTGAAAGTATAAAACGATCCCTATTATCAAACTTAGGGTTTTTGGGGTCAAACGATAAGTGGTCGTTAAATAAAGAATACGCTATCGGTGCAGCGCCTAACGGTAGACCGGGGTGGCCGGAGTTAGCCTTGTCGATAGCGTCTATTGCAAGCGCTCTTATCGTGTTAATAGTGAGTAATTCGGTTGAAACGGGTTTTTTATCCATAAAAAGCTCCTTTCAGCAAAAGCGATACGTGCTTTGCTAAATAAAAAATCGAAGTAAGTTTTATATTCTTATTATATACCAAAAAAAAGAATTTTTCAAGCACCAAACGTTTAATTTTGTTAAATATGACAAAAAACGGCAAACAGCCAGTAATTTGTATAAATAACTTGTAATTTTTAATATTTTTTGATATAATATCAAAATAAAAACAAAAACTAATTGTAAAAGGTGTTAAAATGGACAACAAGCAGTTTGTTAAAGAAGTAGCCGATATTGAAAAAGATTTTCCCCAATGGTATACCGACGTTATTATGAAGACGGAACTCGTTGATTACGGCCCAGTAAAAGGCACTATGGTTATCCGTCCTTACGGTTACGCTATTTGGGAAAATATCCAGCGTGAGTTAGATAAGCGTTTTAAAGCAACAGGCGTTAAAAACGCATACTTTCCGATGTTTATCCCTAAAAGTTTTTTAGAAAAGGAAAAGGAACACGTAGAGGGTTTTGCACCCGAAGTTGCGGTAGTTACCCATGCAGGTGGTAAAGATTTAGACGAGCCTTTAATCGTTCGCCCGACTTCAGAAACCATCATTTGTCATATGTATAGTAAATGGTTAAAATCTTATAGGGATTTACCTATATTAATCAATCAATGGGCAAACGTAGTTCGTTGGGAAAAGGCTACTAGACCTTTCTTACGTACTAGTGAGTTTTTATGGCAAGAAGGTCATACCGTACATGCGACCGAGCAGGAAGCTTTAGACGAAACCATTTTAATGCTTAACGTTTATAAAGAGTTTGCTGAAAACGTCCTTGCAATCCCTGTAATTACAGGTCAAAAGACTGAAAAGGAAAAATTCGCAGGCGCAGTAGCAACCTTTGGTATGGAGGCTATGATGCTTGACGGTAAAAGCTTACAAGCAGGTACGTCGCACTACTTAGGTCAAAACTTCGCAAAAGCGTCTAATATGAAGTTCTTAGATAAAGACGGTGTTTTAAAATATGGGTATTCGTCATCTTGGGGCGTATCAACAAGGCTTATAGGCGCACTCATTATGGCGCATGGCGACCAACGTGGTTTAGTACTTCCTCCGTTAGTTGCGCCCACCCAAGTTATCGTTATTCCGATTGCTGCGCATAAGGGTGGTGTAAACGAAAAGGTTCAAGAAGTAACCTCTCTCTTAGTAGGTGCTGATATCCGTGCGGAAGCAGATTACCGTGATATGAGTCCTGGTTGGAAGTTTAACGAGTGGGAGATGAAAGGCGTTCCGTTACGTATCGAAATGGGCCCGCGTGATATCGAATCTAACCAATGCATGTTGTTTAGACGCGACACGTTAGAAAAGAAAGCGGTTTCACTTGATAATATTCAAGAAGTTATCGCTAACGAACTTAAAGATATTCAAAAAAATATGCTTGATAAATCCCGCAAAATGCGCGATAGCAGAATTGTTACCGCAACGAATATGGACGGTATTTTACAGGGTGTTGAAAATAAATGCTTCGTAAAGGCTGACTGGTGTGGTTGTCGTGAGTGTGAAGACAAGATTAAAGAAGTTGCACAAGCAACGTCACGCGTTATCGCCGACGGCGAGCCTATCACCGGTAAATGTGCCGTTTGTGGTAAAGAAGCAAAACACACCGTTTACTTTGCAAGGGCTTATTAAAAACAAGCAAACTTTTTAGGAGTTTATATGCAAATTTATTTTGAAGCTAACGGGGGGCTTGAATCTCTCGATATAAAGGTTTTATTAGGCGCAGGGCTAGTTATACTAGTGGCGTACTTGGTGTTTTACTTTTTTATGTCGTGCGCTTTTTATCGTATGGCAAAAAAGAATAACGTTAAGCACGCTTGGGTGGCGTTTTTGCCTTTTGCTAGATATCTTACTGCTGGTAAAGTAATAGGTACGGGTACGCTTTTTGGCAAAAAGTCAAATAAAGTCGGTTTAGTGGCGATGTTTGCTACGATATTTAATTACGGCGTCTTTATCGCCCACGTCGTATTAGTGTATTTTGCTATTTATAAAGCGATGACGTCGGGATATAACGTTATAGTTTCGCTATCGGGTGGTGTTTATATCGAGCAGTCTTTACCCGTTTCCGTTGACCTTTTAGAGCATACGCTTACCGATTTTGTAAGGGGTACTTCAACGCCATATTTCGTGGCGGTATTAACTTTGCAATACGCGCAATTTTTAAGGGATTTCGTTCAGATTATATTTATGTATATCTTCTGGAGCAATCTTTTTGTTAAATATAAACCAGGTATGTCTGCGGTGTATACTATTATCGCAACGTTATCGCCTATATTATTAGGACCGTTTATAGAAATCGGTGGTATTTTCGCTTTTGTATTTAGAAATCGCGATCAATTCGATTTGGAAGAGTATATCAATTCAATCAAAAATAGGGCTTACACGCAAAACGTAAACCCAGGTAATCCTTACGGTCAAAACCCGTATCAAAATAATCCGTATGGTCAAAACCCATACCAGGGTAATGCAAACGACGACCCGTTTGAAGAGTTTTCTGATGACAACGGTAAAAACGACGACCCGTTCGGTAGGTAAATAAATTAAAAAGCCACTTTAATAGATAAGTGGCTTTAATCTTTTAAGGTGTAAAATGGTAAACGAAAACATTTCCGCAGTATCCACAGGCTTAGTGGCTAGTGGTGTGGCGGTTATAAGGATAAGTGGGGATAGCCCGTTACAAATAGCGTCAAAGATGTTTAAACCACAGGGTAAAACAGCCGTTAACGATTTCGAGCCGTATAAAATGTATACGGGTGAATTCGACGGGGGTACTTTTACCGATTACGGCTTATGCGTCTATTTTAAAGCGCCTAAAAGTTATACTGGTGAAGATATGGTTGAATTCCATTGCCACGGTGGTCCTGCAATAGTAAGGGGGTTACTTAAACGTACGGTAGAACTCGGCGCGCGTCCTGCTAACCGTGGGGAATTTACTAAACGTGCGTTTTTAAACGGCAAACTTTCGCTTTCTTCGGCAGAAGGTTTAATCGATATGATAAATTCTGAATCTGAAGGAGAAGTCAAAGCAGGTTACAGCTTGTATAGGGAAAAACTTAAAAAAGAAATCGATTTAATTTGTGATGATTTAACTTATATTTTAGCAAAAATCGATGCGGATATAGATTTTCCTGAAGAAGATTTAGAGTCTGCTACCCGTACAGAGATACTATCTACCTTAAACGCGTGTAAAGTAAAACTGGTTAAACTTTTATCATCGTATCGCACGGGTAGGACCATTAAATCGGGCGTAAAGGTGGCAATCGTAGGCAAGCCTAACGCTGGTAAAAGTTCATTACTTAACAGTTTGCTTAATTACGATAAGGCTATAGTTTCGTCGGTGGCAGGCACTACGCGCGATATCGTTGAAGGCAGTATAGATATAAACGGTATTAAGTTTAACTTCTTTGATACCGCAGGTATTAGAGACAGCGGGGACGAAATCGAAGGCATAGGTATAAATTTAGCAAAGCGTACGATAAATTCGTCCGATATAGCAGTATTTGTTATGGATATAACAGATATAGACGATAACGATAAGCAAATTTTACTAGAACTTGGCGACAAGTTAAAGATAGTCGTTGCAAATAAAACCGACTTATCTTTAGATAACGCTTGTTATGGTGAAGATATCAAGATATCTACCGTAACGGGTGAAAATATCGAAGAGTTAAAACAATTATTGTTTGATAAAACTATCGGTGCAAACGTCGACTTAAATGGCGATTTTTTAACTGAAGAGCGCCATTATGATGCCATAAATAAAGCGGTTAATAAGTTAGACGACGCAATTATTAGCGCTACTAATCTACCTTTAGATTTAGCGTCTATCGATATAAAAGCGTCTTGGCAATATCTTGGTGAAATTTCCGGCAGGTCTGCAACTGAAGATATTATTGAAGAGATTTTTAAAAAGTTTTGCGTGGGCAAATAAGTGCTTTTGTCAGCAAAAAGGGGGGGGTACGGTATGGTAAATTTAGACCTTTATAGGGTTTTTTACACGGTGGCAAAATGTGGTAGCTTAACCAAAGCTGCTGAAGAACTTTACATATCACAACCAGCAGTTTCGCAAGCGATTAAGCAGTTAGAAACGGGTCTTGGCGGTAAACTATTTAATCGTACGCATAAGGGCATGGAACTTTCCGAAGGTGGTAAAAAGATTTTTAGCACGGTAGAAGAAGCGTTAAACTTACTTAGTACGGCTGAGGCTGTTTATACGGAATACTCTAATACGGCAACGGGGTCGCTTAAAATTTGCGTTTCCGATACCGTTTGTAATGCCTTTTTAATGCCTATTTTAAAAGAATACCACACTAATTATCCAAACGTAAAGTTGCAACTTATAAACTGTACTTCATCCGAAACGGTTGAACTTTTAAAAAACAATAAAGCCGACGTCGGTTTTATAAATTTACCCGCCCCCGATAAAGATATTAAGGTGCTTAACGTAGTTATGCCGTTACACGACGGTTTTTTTTGTGGCGAAAAATTTTTTGGCTTAACTAACGAGGTTTTACCTTTAGGTAAACTTCAAGATTATCCCTTACTTATGTTAGAATCCCCCACCGTTACGGCAAAAGCTGTGCTAAACTTTGCGTCCTCGCAAGGGGTGCAGTTAGTGCCTGAAATAGAGCTTGGCAGTTTAGAGCTTATGACAGAGTTAGCCGTTAAAAATATGGGTATTGCTTGTGTTCCTCAAGAGTTCGTTAAAAAGCAGGTTGAATTAGGCTTACTTAAAGAAGTCGTTACCGAGCCTTCTTTGCCGGTTAGGGCAATAGGTATGGCGTTGCCAAAATCGGCAGAAATGACCTTTGCCGTTAAAGAATTTATTAAAGCAGTAAACGTTTAGTAAATTAAATTTTCATAAAAATAATCCCCTTTGCATAACGTAAAGGGGATTTTTATTTTACTCGGGGGGATTATGGAAGTTTACAAAGCGGTCATTTTAGGGTTTTTACAAGGGGTTACGGAGTTTTTACCAATATCGTCTAGTGGGCATTTAATAATAGCGTCAAAGTTATTAAACGTCGATAGCGATTTATTTTTTGATATTTTACTGCATATAGCAACGCTTTTGCCTGTTATAATAGTGTTTTTTAAAGACGTAATTAAACTATTTACGCATCCCGTTAGGCTACTATATTTAGTTATTGCTACTTTGCCGGCAGGTTTAGCAGGGTTATTATTTAACGATTTTTTTGAAAGCGCCTTTGCTAGCGTTAAAATCTTACCCATAACCTTTTTGATAACGGCAACTATGCTTTATATTACCGATAAGTTAGTTAAAAGTAAAAGTAAAAAGGTAACGGCGTTATCATCACTATTTTATGGGGGTATGCAAGTTTTGGCGTTGCTTCCGGGGATTTCACGCAGCGGTACTTGTATATCAGCAGGTAAAATTTTAGGCATAGACGAAACCGAAAATTTATCCTTTTCTTTTTTAATGAGTATCCCTATAATTATAGGCTCGTTTTTAAAAAAGACGATGGACGGGGTGGGGCATTTAACATATTCTCCCTATATGGCGTGGGGGTTTGTGTCCGCACTTATCGGCGGATTTGTGTCGCTAATACTATTAAAACGTCTATCTAAAAAAATAGGTTTTGCTTGGTATAGCGTATATTTAATAATACTATCCGCATCAATTATGGTTTTTAATGTTTTTTAGCAAAAAAATGCCCCCGTTAGGGGGCTTTTATCAATTTATTTATCTGATTTACAGTCGTATGCTATATCTGGGTTTACTTCACGTATTGCGGTAATAAACTTATCAAAATCACTTTCAGGTATGTTTACGACTATGTAACTGACGTCGTCGTATAAAACCAAAGCGTGTTTATCGGTAAAACGGCAAATTTCAGTAACCTTTGCTAGGTTTACGTATTCTTTAAATACGCCCATAGTTTTTATAAGTATGCCCTTATCGATTTTATAGTATGACTTAAAGATTATGCTTAATCCCACGCCTAAAATTGCGCCACAGCATAATGCAAGCAAAACGTGTATTATTATTTTTAACACGTTAGGCGCAACTTCAAAAATCATAACGATATTAGTAACAATGCCAGTTAAGGCCATCGCGGATACAAGTCCTACGAGTATTAAAATTAAAACGCTTAATTTATTTTTGAATTTCATAAAAAACCAATCCTTAATTTTTCATTGATATTATAGCATTAAAAAGTGTTTTTATCAATGCAAAAACCAATTTTTTTATCAAATCTGACTTTAATTTTAAAAAAACGCCTTTTTAATAATTCAAAAATCATAGTAAAAAGCAAATAAGCATAAAATATCGTATGGGTTTTTTAGATAATTTTTTTAAAGAGATTCTCGTTGGGGAAGAAGTTTCCCCCACTAATTTTAGGTATACCGTTTATGCAAAAAAATCGGGCTATTTTGAAAACATCGTTTCTATCGTCAGTTATGCAAACGACAAAATAGTTTTAAAACTTAAAAAAGGTGTTTTGGTCGTTACGGGCAAAAATTTATTAATAAAAAAATATTGTCAAAGCGATATTTGTATCGGTGGCGAAATTTTATCCGTGTTTTTTAACGAAAAAGGGGATTTTTAATGGTAAAAAAAGGTTTTGTAAGGATAAAAATAGACGGTTTAAATATTGATAGACTTATCGAAAAGTTCAAAAAACACAAAATTTTGCTTTTAAACCTTAAAAAAACAGGGCAAAAAACCATCTATTTAACCGTTCGCGCACAACAATTACAAAAAGTTTTTGCAATTACAAATAATTTGTGTTATAATACTACTATAGTGGGAAGATACGGGCTAACGGGTTTAGTAAGCTTACTAAAACGCTCGGTAGGGTTTATTTTAGGGGCAATACTGTTTGCAATAGTTGCCGTATCGATATCGTCATACGTTCTTAAAATCGAAGTCAAAGGCGACGCAACTTCTAAATCGGTTTTTATTAAAAAATATCTTTTTAATAACGGGGTAACGCCTTTTACACGTTTTTCCGATATCGATTTACAGGGGTTGCAAAGTGATATGCTTAAAGATAACGCTTTTTTATCTTTCGTGTCGTTAAAACGTCAGGGCGCAAGGCTTATAGTAACGGCGTATCTAAATAAAAACGATGGTAAAAGCGATATGTCTACGTCTAATGTGTTGCAATCGACGGTAGACGGCGTCGTAACTTATTTAAAAGCGTATTCAGGCACACCTTCGGTTAGCGTTGGCGATACTGTGGTTAAGGGTCAAGTCCTCGTAGATGGTTCTATCCCTAATGGTGATGGCTTTAACCAAGTTGGGGTATACGCTTTTGCTAAAATTAAAACGCAAAAAACCTTTACTTATTTTTTAGAAGACGAGTTTTCCACTAATACAGCCGAGGCGTTTGCTATTTTAGAAAGCGCTTGCGCTGATAATGAAGTACAAGTAACCTATGTTAAGGAGAATGAAGCCTGTTATAAATACCAAGTAACCGTTTTTTATACGGTAACTGTATTTTCTGGCTAAAAAAGTTTAAAATGAAGACGTTACAAAGCAAAACGGCAATCACAGCCGTTCAGGTAGTTAAAGACGTAGCCGTAATTTTAGTAAATATTTTAATTATTATCGGTATATACGTCGGTAGTATCGCCTTGAACGCTACAAACGAATCTGCTATTTCCTTCAACGATTATTTCAATGGTCGGGCTGATTTTATTTATTTGTTGCTTTCAACGGTATTATTTATTTCGATACTTTTACTATGCATGTATTTTGATGATAAGTCCTTTTTTAAGGAAGCCAAAAATCTAGAAATGCTTTTTGCAATAGTAGAAATAACTTTAATCGTATGTTGTTTAATCGGTAGATATTTAAGCGTATACCTTCGTCCGTTGGCGTTAGTATCTTTACTTGCCGTTCAGTTTTTTGGTAAACGTTCAGCAGTTTATATTACGCTTACTAATACTCTTTTGGTATTTTTGACGGATATTTTTACCAACACGCTTTTATTACCAAACAATCCCGATTTATACGCATCGCTATTTATGGGTTACTCCACGGCGATACTTGCAATTTATCTTATCGGTGGCGTTTCCGTTCGTTTAACGGCTATTATGCGTGGTTTTGTGTTGGGTGTTACCAACGTGCTGTGCTTTTTAGTACTTAAAAACTTTAATATCTTATCGGATGTTATGGGTTTGGTGTGCGCAGGTGTGTCAGGTATACTTGCAGTAGTGCTATTTTTGGCAATGTTACCCGTGTTCGAAGCATTATTTAGAAAACTTACCACCTATAAACTTGCCGAGCTTACTCTTCACAGCAATCCACTTGTCCGTAAACTTATTGAAGAAGCGCCTGGTACGTTTAACCACTCTATCGTAGTAGCAAACCTTGCAGAAGCTTGTGCTACCGCCCTTGGGGAAGATTCTTTAATGGCAAGAACGTGCGCTTATTATCACGATATAGGTAAACTTCGTGATCCTGAGTTTTTTAAGGAAAACCAAGTTACGCATAACGTTCATGATGAAATTTTACCCGAACTATCCGCATCTATTATTAAGTCGCACGCAAAAGACGGGTACGAGCTTTTAACGCGTCGTAGATATCCTAAAGAAATTGCTAACGTTTGTTTAGAACACCACGGCACGTTACCTATTATGTATTTCTATGCAAAGGCTAAAAAGTTTTCTGATACAGAAGTTAGTATCGAGCAGTTCTGTTACCCCGGGCCAAAGCCACAAACTAAAATTTCAGCAATAATAATGATTGCCGACGGGGCAGAAGCCGCTATTAGAAGTTTAAAAGACCGTTCAAGAGAAAGCGCTTACAACGTTATTGATAAAATCATAAACGACCGTATGAGTTTAGGTCAGTTTGACGAGTGTCCTATCACTACTAAGGACTTAAACATTATAAGGCATATTTTGGTTAATAACTTAACGGGTATTTATCACAGCAGGGTGCAATATCCTAAAGTTGATATCGAAAGCATCGTTGCGCAAACGGACGTTCATCAAATTGATGATGAAGATGAGGAGTAGTTTTACACTAGCTTAACTTTTAGAAGGTATAAAAATGTTTTTTAATAGGTTTATCATTGATGGCGACGGTAACATAAACGTCAAAAAAATCGCTAAAATTATTTATAAAGAATTAGGTCAAAAGGACAAGCTTTTTGCTGAAGTAGTTATCACCAGCGAAGACGAAATTAGAGAACTTAATAAAACCAAACGTAATATCGATAAGGTTACAGACGTTTTGTCTTTTCCTACGTTAGATAATATACGTGGCAAGGTTTTATACGCTCGCGATTATCCCTTTTCTTGCGATGGCAAATATTTGGCAATAGGCTCGGTTGCTATTTGTGCGGAGCAAGCTAAGCGTCAGGCGGAAGAATTTGGTCACTCAGCAGAAAGGGAATACACCTATTTAACAGTACACGGGTTGTTGCATTTATTTGGTTACGACCATATGATTGATGAAGATAAATTACAAATGCGCGCTATCGAAAAACGCGTTCTTAAAAAACTTGGTTTGGGGGATGATGATTAATGATTGCCGGTACAGTTGCGGTAATAGGTCGCGCAAACGCGGGTAAATCCACCCTGGTTAACGTATTAGTTGGCGAAAAAGTTTCAATCGTATCACCAAAACCACAAACTACGCGTGATAGGATTTTAGGCATTTTAACTACTGATGATTATCAAATAGTTTTTGCGGATACCCCTGGTATTTACAAGGCGGAAGGTGCGCTAAACGCCTTTATGCAAAGGACTACTAACGGTACGGCAAAAGACGTTGATTTAATTTTGTTTGTTATAGACGGGCATGCAGGCGTTCGTTCGGAAGATTTAAGGCTTTTAGAAAAGTTTTCTTCAAGCGATATACCTTTAATCGTTTGTATGAGCAAGATTGATATTATGCCCGAAAAAGAAGTTCCATTAGAACTCGTTAAATTTACCGATTATAACGTAGACGTAATACCCGTTTCTGCAAGAAAAGGTAAAAATATTAAAGAATTATTAAAGGTTATATTATCAAAACTTCCCGAAGGCGATAAAGTCTTTACCGAAGACGTAATTTCTGATAGATCTGAAAGGTTTATGATTTCAGAAATCATGCGTGAAAAGATTTTAGTAAAATTCGATAAAGAAATCCCACACGGTATAGCAATAGTTATTAACGAGTTTAAATATATCGACGCTAAAAATATGTACGATATTAACCTTGATATCGTGTGCGAAAAACCTGCCCATAAAGCCATTTTAATCGGCAAACAAGGGGCGGCTATCAAACAAGTTTCGTCATACGCTCGTAGTGATATGGAAAAATTTTTAGGCGCAAAAGTTTTTTTAACCACCTACGTTAAGGTTAAGGAAAACTGGCGTGATTCGGAATCTTTAATACGTGAATACGGTTATTATGATCCCGATAATAAGTGTTAAAAGAATAAATTTAGGTAAGTCGCGCACCCTAATATAGGGGAGGCGTAAGATGGAAAAAGACTTATCCGCTAAAAATATTTGTTGGCAACTTTTTAAAAATACAGGCGATATTAAGTATTATTCGCTATACAAAAAACTATCAAATAAATCCGACGTTAAAACTTAAAAAACAAAACGACGGTATACGGGGTGCGCTATTTTATGGAAAAAAAGGTGAACGGTATTGTGGTTAAATCAGTTTCTTACTTAGAGGCTGATAAAATTTTAACCATTTTTACCTTGGAAGAAGGCTTAATCACCACAAAAATAAAAGGCGTAAAAAAGGCGGGGGCAAAGTTAAAGGCTTGCTCCGAGCCTTTTTGTTTTGCAGAGTTTATTTTAGCGTCCTCCACAAATCGTAATATAGTTACGGGCGCTTCTATGTACGATGGGTTTTATTCTTTAAGGGAAGACATAGTTGCTTTTTACGCAGGGGCTGTGGCATTAGATTTTATTAAAGCTTTTTGTCCAGAAGGCGAGGTATTGCCCGAGCATTTTGATTTACTTGCCACTTTTTTAAAAAATCTTTGCTACGGCGACGGTATAAAAGAAGTTGTTTTAATCGACTTTTTACTTAAAGCTTTAAAACTTTCCGGCTATGGTTTTAATCTAGCTACTTGTGCAACTTGTGGCGAAGATATCACTGGTAGGGTATTTTTTGACGCAAGTTCAGGTTCGTTTTATTGTATCGAGTGCGTTACTAATAGTATGGAAATCAGCGCAAAAACCTACTCGGTTTTACTAAATGCTGAAAACTTATTAAATGCTAAAGTTATTGACGTTGATACACAGTATCTAAAAAGAGCGCTTAAATTAATTGATTTTTATATTGAAGAAAGAATCGGCGAAAAGTTAAAAGCGCTTAAAGATTTTATAGAGTTATAGTATATTTTTTGTAAAAACGCCCCAAAAAGGGTGTTTTTTGTTTAAAAAGTTTTTTATATAATAAAAAAGTTGCTGTATCTACTTGAAAAAAATTCACAAATAGTATAAAATAGATAAGGTTAAGCCACTCGTAACGTAAAAGGTTTAACCATTAATGTATTGATAAAAAATTTTTAAGGAGATTTTTGATAAATGAAGTACGTTTATTTATTTAGCGAAGGCAACGGCAAAATGCGTGAAGTTCTTGGCGGTAAAGGCGCTAACCTTGCTGAAATGACCAACTTAGGTCTTCCCGTACCCCAAGGTTTTACAATTTCTACTGAAGCCTGCACAAAGTACTACGACGATGGTAAAGAAATCAACGCATCCATTCAAGCAGAAATTATGGAAAATATCAAAAAGATGGAAGAAATCACCGGTAAAAAGTTCGGCGATATGGAAAACCCTCTTTTAGTTTCCGTTCGTTCTGGCGCTAGGGCATCTATGCCTGGTATGATGGACACCATCTTAAACTTAGGTTTAAACGAAGACGTTGTAGAAGTTCTTTCCAAAAAATCTGGCAACCCCCGTTGGGCATGGGACTGCTATAGAAGATTTATTCAAATGTATTCCGACGTTGTTATGGAAGTCGGCAAAAAATATTTTGAAGAACTTATCGATAAAATGAAGGAAGAAAAAGGCGTTACTCAAGATACCGAGTTAACTGCTGAAGATTTAAAGGAACTCGCTAACCAATTTAAGGCTGAATATAAAGCTAAAATCGGTACAGATTTCCCCACCGATCCTACCGAACAATTATTCGGCGCTATCAAAGCGGTATTCCGTTCATGGGACAACCCCCGTGCAAACGTATACCGTCGTGACAACGATATCCCGTATAGCTGGGGTACTGCTGTAAACGTTCAAATGATGGCTTTCGGTAACATGGGTGAAACTTCTGGTACTGGCGTTGCGTTCACTCGTGATCCCGCTACTGGCGAAAAGAAACTCATGGGTGAGTTTTTAATGAACGCTCAGGGCGAAGACGTTGTTGCAGGTGGTAGAACTCCTCAATCAATCGAACAATTAAAAGACGTTATGCCTGAAGTTTATGATGAATTCGTTAAAGTTTGCAACCTCTTAGAAAACCACTACAGAGATATGCAGGATATGGAATTCACCATCCAAGATAAAAAATTATACATGCTTCAAACAAGAAACGGTAAGCGTACCGCTAAGGCAGCTTTAAAAATCGCTTGCGACTTAGTTGACGAAGGTATGATTTCTGAAAAAGAAGCAGTATTAATGATCGACCCCCGTAACTTAGACACCCTTTTACACCCGCAATTCGATGCTAAGGCATTAAAGGCTGCTCCCGCTATCGGCAAGGCACTTCCCGCATCTCCCGGCGCTGCTTGTGGTAAAATCGTATTTACTGCTGAAGACGCTAAGACTTGGGCTGCTAAGGGCGAAAAGGTCGTTTTAGTAAGACTTGAAACTTCCCCCGAAGATATCGAGGGTATGAAGGCTTCTCAAGGTATCTTAACCGTTCGTGGCGGTATGACTTCTCACGCAGCAGTAGTTGCGCGTGGTATGGGTACTTGCTGTGTATCTGGTTGTAAAGAAATCGATATGGACGAAGCTAATAAAACCTTCCGTTTAGCAGGTAAGAAGTTTGTTGAAGGCGATTATATCTCCATCGACGGTTCTACTGGTAACATTTACGACGGCATTATTCCTACCGTTGATGCTACCATTTCTGGTGAATTTGGCAGAATTATGGCTTGGGCAGATAAATATCGTGTATTAGGTGTTAGAACCAATGCTGATACCCCGCGTGATGCTGCTAAGGCTGTTGAATTAGGTGCAGAAGGTATCGGTCTTTGCCGTACCGAGCATATGTTCTTTGAAGAAGGCAGAATCGATCCGTTTAGAGAAATGATTTGTTCTTCTACCGTAGAAGAAAGAGAAGCCGCTCTTGAAAAGATTTTACCTTTCCAACAAAGCGATTTCGAAAAATTATACGAAGCTTTAGAAGGCAAGCCCGTTACTATCCGTTTCTTAGATCCCCCGCTTCATGAATTCGTTCCTACTGAAGAAGCAGATATCAAGAAACTCGCAAAAGCACAAGGCAAGTCTGTTGAAGATATCAAAGCAATCATCGCATGCTTACACGAATCCAATCCTATGATGGGTCACCGTGGTTGTCGTCTTACCGTAACTTATCCCGAAATTGCTAAAATGCAAACTAAGGCTGTTATCAGGGCTGCTATCAACGTTAAAAAGGCTCACCCCGGTTGGACTGTTAAGCCCGAAATCATGATTCCGTTAGTTGGCGACGTTAAGGAATTAGAATTCGTTAAAAAGGTAGTAGTTGCTACTGCTGAAGAAGAAATTAAAGCTGCTAACGCAACCGTTAACTATCAAGTTGGTACTATGATCGAAATCCCACGTGCCGCTTTAACCGCTGACGAAATCGCTAAACATGCAGAGTTCTTCTGTTTCGGTACTAACGACTTAACCCAAATGACTTTTGGCTTTAGCCGTGACGACGCTGGTAAGTTCTTATCATCTTACTACGATACTAAGATTTACGAAAACGACCCGTTCGCTAAACTCGATAAGTCTGGTGTTGGTAAACTTATGCAAATGGCTGTTAAACTCGGTAAGGGCGAAAACAAAGATATCCACTGCGGTATCTGTGGTGAACACGGTGGCGACCCCGCTTCTGTTGAATTCTGCCATACTATCGGTTTAGATTACGTTTCTTGCTCGCCTTATAGAGTTCCGATTGCTCGTTTAGCCGCAGCACAAGCTAATATCCGTAATCCTAGGGGTTAACAATTAACCCTAAAAAGCGGTAAAAATTCAATTTTTAATTAAAAAATAAGGTTTTAGTAGTCATTCTTCTCGGAGAGTGACTACTTTTTTTCTCTTAAAAATCTCTTACAAAGTCAAAAATCGGTCAAAAAAACGGGGTGGT